>NZ_FNAF01000004.1:35684-223601 GCF_900101835.1 Peptococcus niger | reverse complement strand
ACGCATTTCTTCGGTTATACTTGCCATGAGAGATACTCCTTTTGATACTTTGTTTTTTGGTTGAAACTTATTGTATCAGAGTATCTCTCTTTTTTATTTGTTTCTGTAACATATGTCTTATCACATTACAAAGAAAAAGTCACGCTGCAAATTCGTACAGCGTGACAGAAGTTTTAATCAAGATATACATATGATTGTGGAGCATGACTGATTCCGTAATCCGATAGTTCCTTTGGTTCTTCGTAGACCACCACGTTTTTCAGCTTATAAGCCACTGCGGTATGTCGCCCACGGTAATAATCATAGAAAGCCTTCCGAGTGATGCCAGCTGCATGTTTGGCAATCTCCCATATTTTTGTCGGGCTTCCCTCTATGATCTCTTTGATTTCGGCCTCACCAACGACCTGCTTTTGAGGCGAAGAGGAGTAAAATACAATTTTTGTTACGCCGTCACGACATCGCTTTTTTCGGAACTCATACTCCTTTTTACCTTGAAGAATTACATTAGCATATTTGGGTTTAATCGATAATAACATTGTCGACATCTACATTACCCTCCCTGAGAATTGTTTCGAACTGAGTTTTCGTATAACGGAAATTCATAGGGTGGGTTCCCGGCCAGCAGTCATTATCTTTCAACCACTTCCAGTTTACATTATTCCCGGCTCCAAAGTAACCGTAATATAGCAATTCAATGAGCGTTAGATTCGCCCACGTATCATATTGCGTTTTCAGTTCATATTCGTCATATACAGATTTGTTTCCTACCATATGGAGGAACTCGTCATAGCTGTATTGTGCGACGCCGTTTGACTTTATCTCTTCGATTCGGGTGGCTATACAATATGACGTAATAACCGATTTATAGCCGGGCTTTCCTTGATCTCCGGTGTATTTCCGATAGATAAGGACTGGTTCTCCAACTTTGAAAGCAAGGCTATACGGCTTTCCGAGGTAAACCTTCTTAAGACCATTAGCAACGCTAATATCAACTCGTTCCTGCAGGGTATTTGCAAGGTCAGAGGAAGGAAACATTGTATCGTGATAGGCCATGTCTATGGCGAGGCAGCCTGCCCGGTCAATTTGTTTGCTGATAAAAGGGAAGGCTTTACAGGGATCAGAAAAGTCAAGATTCCGGCGATCTTTGATATAAACGCGCTCTCCATTCAGATTGTTTCCTGCATATGAAAAACCGTATTTTTCAAGAAGGAATATAAGGCTTGTGTGTTTATCAAATACAGTTACATAGATTTCATTGGAGCCAGAGTCTCTCCAATTCCACAGAGTAAGACCAAGGGCACCTTCGCCGATGCGTTGATGCTGATAACGCTCGTCGATTTTTATTGTTGTTATCTTAAGACGTGAATCTCTCGGTAAGGTTGTACCATCCTGCAAGGGAATAGCTTCGATTTCTCCGTGCTTAATATTTATAAAGGCACCGATTCCCTGCTCATCCTCGAAGACCAGAGCCTTTTTACCTTCGGCAGCTTTTTCTGCGAACCATTTCGGAAAAGCCTTGCTTGTAGCAGTGCCCGGATAATCAGCTTTCAGCGAATCGAAGAACGGATCGCTAAGATTAATTTCAGAAAAAGGTCTACGCTCAAATTTGCCTGCCATATAGATTTCCTCCTTATCGTGACTTAATAAAGTCGAGAGCTCGTGGAAGATCTTCAGAGCCCGTTGAAATGAAAAGCATGGCTCCAATTTGCGCGGCGACTTCTTCCGCGTATTTTTGCTCCTCGGTTTGGAAAGCATCGATACTTTTCAGGGTGACATCTATACCATCGCGTTCTTTCCTGCGATGGGAGATTACTTCTGGTTTTTCTGTTAAGAGAATGATCGCCTCCGGTTTAAGGGAAGTAAATGTATCGACTGAAATTCTAGTCACCGTCCCGCTTGTGTCAAGCAAGCAGAAATGGCCATCAAGAATAAAGTTACGATTACTCGCAAGATATCAACCAGTATATATACTGGTCTTTATTAACAGCAGCTCAGCCCTACTGCCCATTCTGGGTACTTCCACCAAAACTATTCTGAGTTCAGTTGTGGTTTCTATTTAGTTAGTCATGCCCTTATTGTATAATGTTTGTTCTCTATAGTCAACACAAAGTATGCAAGAAGCGCCTTCCCGAAAGAAGGCACGATTTTTTGACACTCCCCACAGCTAAAGCAGGGGGATTCTTGCTTCAACCACTACTGCATTTGCTGATACCATTTGGTATCTCAATGTCTTACACAGTGTCCACAAGCTAGATTATACTGTTCCCGTATGCCCTACGGTGCAGGTCATATGTTCTATTGTTTTATGTTTACGATGCTGACTGCATTTGCAGTCCTTTATTCAGTATGTTGATACTTGCGTTGGTGTCCCTATCATGCTTTGTATGGCACTCCGGACACTCCCATTTACGGATTGCAAGATTCTTTACAAGTGGATTTTTAAATCCACAACAGGAACATGTTTGGCTGCTTGGATACATGGTAGGCACTTTTACAATGTCATTCCCGTACCAAATAGATTTATAGGACAACATATCAAAAAACTTAGACCACGACGCAGAACCTATATGCTGTGCTAATTTATGATTACGCATCATATTTTTTACTTTTAAATCCTCTATGCAGATAGTTTGGTTTTCACGAATCAACATAGTGGATTGTTTTTGTAAAAAATCGTTTCTTTGATTAGTAATCTTTTCATGTACTAAGGCAACCTTAACACGCTGTTTATTACGATTGGCTGAACCTTTTTCTTTGCGTGACAATTTCCGTTGTTCACGTATGAGCTTACGCATTGATTTTTCAAGGTATTTAGGGTTGTGTACTACATTTCCGTTACTGTCGGAATAGAACTCTTTAATACCCACATCAATGCCAATCTTACCACCTTTATTACTCATTGGCTGTGGTTCAAATTTCACATTCAGAACAGCAAAATATTTATTCGTCGGTGTACGCTCAATGGTTACGTTATTGATTTTCCCCACTCCCATAGTTTGACGGATTTTCACAAAGCCTAACTTGGGAAGTTTTATATATTTCCCTACAATACGGATATTATTGCCCTGATTGATTGTTCTGTAGGACTGGCGGTGATTACGTTTACTTTTAAATGTCGGATGGGATGCACGTTTCTGAAAGAAGTTTACAAAACCTCTGTCAAGATCACGCAAGGACTGTTGTAAAGCAATAGAATCTACCGCTTTAAGAAATGCAAAATCATCACTTTTCTTTAAGTCTGTCAGCATTGCAGAAGTCTGTGAATAGCCAATTTTATTGCCATTCTGATACGCTTCGTTACGCATAGCAAGACCTTTATTGTAGATAAGCCTACAGCATCCAAAAGTTTGATTGATTAAATTTTGCTGTTCCTTATTCGGATAGATTCTAAATTTAACACCTTTTTGCATTATCCTAATTTATCCTTTTGTCTTTGCGATGTTTTCTGATTTTCGATATATTGCTTGATTACATCAAGCGGAGCACCACCAACAGTTGATACAAAGTAGCTGTTTGTCCACAGTGACGGTATTCTTGTTTTCAATGACGGATATTCACTTCTCAAAACTTTCGAAGTCCCCATAGCTAAAGCAAGGAGTTTCACGACACGCTAGATAAGTTTCTCCTTATAAATACTCTACCAACTGGTAGGTGATGCGTACTTTGCTGTACTGTTACCATACAACTGTTCCGACTTCAACTCGACAATGATATAAAGGCTTTTTGCATACATATCACAAGGCTGTTCTTATTCTGACCTAACTTAAACATGTATGATAGAGCAACAGTCTGTTGCGTCAACTGTAGGTATCATGACCTAAATATCGTAGTATTCATTTCTGAACACTAAGTCTGGTAAACCATTTAACAGAAAACCCATTACCTTTAGGTGGTGGGTGGTTCATTTCCAACCGCAAGCCAGCGCTTGACCACCTATCTTTTCCCTATCTATCTTCTCTTTTTCCAAATAAAGTCTTAGAAATCGCAAGCTCTCGCTATCTTGAATAACTTTGCCATGAGCAGATACATCTGTGTAGCGGGCATAGTTTTGGCTGTAAAAGTAATCCATTGTTGTATTAAAATACATTGTCATGAAAATGAGAAAGTTTATCCTGGGTTCAAAATCCGGCTCAGCCTCTATTCTCCGCAAGCTGTTTTTCAAGGCTTGGGAGACCTCTTTACCGCATAAATCAGGTATCGGGATGGCCCTGTCTTGTGCCAGTTCTTGAACTCGCCTGTTCAAAGACGCAGCTCTACTTACATAGCTTAATTGCCCTTCTACCTCCAGATTAGGACATTCTTCTACTATTTCCTCCAAGAGTTTAGGGAGCGGTGTAATGCCCTTTTCTCCAAAAAAGAGAGAATGAATACTGACATTAAACTCACTATAGGCTAGTTTCCTCATACTATCCATCGGCACACTAAATCTGCTTTTTAGAAACCGTGAAAAGCCCCCTCTGTTGACGCCTATATTATCTGCAACAGTCCCGGCAGTCTTTCCGCTTGCTTCTAGAAAGCCTTTAACTCTCGCGGATGCCTCATTACGCAGAGATATAGCAATCGGTAGTGAGGCTTCGTATTTCTTTCCGACAGGAAGCTTGTTCCAATCAGCTATTATATCCAAATTCCTCTCCCCCTCACAAAAGTTTAATGCCTTCGAGTACAGTCTGTTTAAGATAGGGTTGTAAAAGAGCAAAAATAGCGAGCAGATCTTCTACTTCCGAATCTTCGCTGTAGATATATGTCGGCATTCCGGCATTTAACACCCAGTTCATAGGAATACCTAACTCTTTAGCAGCAGCCGGCAGTTCTCTCGTCGGAATCGTAGTAGACCCTGTCCTGTCTTCCCATGCCTTCTTTAGATATTCATTCTGGAACTTACGCCGACCTTTAGGGAGTGCTTGTTTTGCATACCCTTTTATCCGTTTAGAGGGGGTTGTTTCGTTAAATGACTGCCAGGGTTCAGGCAGAAGACGCTCCATAGATGCTCTTAAAGCAGGAAACCTGCTATGGTCTGCCTGCCCAGCTAATTCCAAGAAAGCTTTCTCAGGCTCTTCCAAGGGGTAGAAAGATATGTCACAAATACGAAAAACTTCTCTTATCGTTAAATCATAGGTCACCGCAAAATCGAAAAGCATGTCGTAGGTCATTCCTCTGACATCATTAGTATTTATATTTTTGCTCTTATGGCGTTCTTTAAAAGCTTCCAAACGGCCTGGATCACGCTCTCCATATGCTAAGAGAATTTCCCGAATATCTTCTTCTACCCTTTCACGTTCAAAAGGAATTGCCATATGTTATCCTCCTTGCTGGATAATGTTTAACTTACTTAACAGTAGACTACCACTTTAGGGATTTTTAGTCAACCAGCAATAGACTTAAAGTTATTTCCGTGGTACTATGTATTTTAGGAAAAAGTATCTTTTGCATTCAGGAGGTATCCAAAAATGACGGATAAAGAAATCCTTTTACTCCCTCGACGAGTATTTACCTTTGGTACTTTGATTAGAGAGGGCCGATATGATGAAGCTGAAAGGAAACTGTATTTAATAGACGAAGATGGGAACTTAACAGGAACAGTGTTAACAATAGAAATGCCTGAAGAAGAGGATTTTGCTAGTGGCAGCACAGAAAAGGAGATTTCTCCATATGTACAAACAACTAACGATCCGGAGGAGCCACAAAAAGGCCAATATCAAGATAAAGTAAATCAGCTTGGACCCAGATTAGCAAAAGAGAAAAAGCGCCTTAAAAAAGAGGCCCTAGCGGCTCGTAAGCTATATAATAGCACAGACCTACCGGCAGGGCTCGAAAAGAAGGTCATCATGCAGTACTTAATGGCAGCCGGAGTGCTTCTCTTTTGTCTGTTTTTAGCTATTACAGAGGGGCGGCCAAGCTATTTGCTAGGTATTGTTGTATCTCTAGGTTTGGTATACCTAGGCCTATCAACAAAACTCGACTTTGCTTCAGGTAAGATTGTAGAGCAGGCCGTTTCGGCTGTAGACGTTAGACCTATCAAAACGAGAAACCGGACCAAGGTAGTATTCGCCACCAGCGATGATATCCCCTCCTACTTTACTTTTATTGTGCCGGGTAAGAAAGAGTTTAATTTAAACGGAGTCTATGTCATCTACTTCAGAGAAGAAGAACCCGGTGTACTTTTAGGCTATCAAGCTCTCTAAACAAAGGAAAACCCGAGCGGCAATTAAGCTGGTCGGGTTTTTATCTAGCGTGTACACACAACTCATAAAAAAAGCAAGCCCGGAGAAAGGAGGCTTGCTTTTTTCCGGCCATTAGCCGAAGGAGAAATGAATGGAGAAGTATGCAAAATTTTACCTGCTTCTCTAAAAAAGAAAGATAGAAGTGAGGCCATGCTCTAACCTCATTATCATATTACCACTTTTACCATCCTAAGTCAACTTCTTTTGGACGAGATTTCATGGAGATGTTTTTAACTCAGGGTGCCGCCTTCCGCAAGCATGGCATATCTGACTAGATGGAAACCATTTATCTGTTTCTGTAACATATGTCTTATCACATTACATAAGTGCTTAGGCGTAGGGCTATATTCAATTCAAGGCAAAGCCTCTTCTCTTTCCCCAACAAGCAGGCACTCTTCTCCATCTGTTAGGGCTATATGGTACTTATCAGCCATGGGTGGTATTTTCTTGGCTATCTTGGCTCTTAATTTAGCCAGCAGGCGCCTTATTTGTATTTCTTCAGTACTAGCGGTATCAAAGGAGATTTTCAACTTGTTATAGCCTAAAATACCAAGGCTGAAGGCTTTATCCGAAGCTAAAAGTCTGTCTATATCCTCTATTTGTCTTAGCCCTTCCATTATCTCCCGAAGGGCTTCCTTTTGTTCTTGGGTATCTAATATCCTTGCCATTGTATCACTCCTTAGCTAAAGAATCCAGGCGGGGCCAGTATGACCTGAGGGTTTTTAGGGTAGATGGGATCATATCCAACCAGCTTCAAGTTTAACTTATCCTCTCCTGGAGCTGCCGGCTTAGAAAGGCCAATAAGCTGAGTCTTTGGTGCAAAATAAACAGTTACAAAGCCATATCTATTTTTTTCTAAAGGCAAATTGACAGCTACCATATTGGCACAATTGGTAATGTCTTTCTTTTGGGCTACCTTTTTCTCTTTATCCAAGTAACGGGGGAAATAGGTCATATTATGCATATGACAAGTAGCACCTTTTCGGGCTCTTTCTTTCCAGTCATCCGGAAGGTCTAATTCAAGCTTGTCGGACACAAAGTTAATGGCTTGATCTATGGCCTTATCCCTTTCTTCTCGGCTTATTTCTTGTTTCTCAAAAGCTTCTGCATTTTTAAGACTATCTATCCGGTACTCACCTGTTTTTTTGTTATAGGTAATCGTAAGGTCTGCAATAAAGAGAAGCTCACCGCTATCTCTGTCAACGCCCCGGATAGAAATTTCTGTGCCGTCACGCTTGCCATCAAATAGCTCGTCATCTTGCCAACGAACACCAAAGTCCTTCTCATTCATATAACGACTCGGGCTCAGGTCAATCTGGTAAAACTGACTGCGTAAAATAACGTTATTTTCTTTAGATAGGTTTACGGTACCTTCCGTCTGGTCTTGTCCACGGCTCATATCTAAAGGGACTCGACTGGATTCAACATAGTAACCAATATTTCCTTTGTAGTCACTATTTAGGTTCAAGTAGATCCAGTCATCTTTTATCTTTTTCCCCAACCCGGCAGTTAGGGTGCCTTTATCAAATTTGTATTGCACGATCTCGTCATTAGCATATTTTGTATCCGGCGTTAATTTTTCTTCTTGCCTAGAGGATGTTTCTTTTTCGGGTCCTTCTACTTCAGGTCCCCTTAAAATAAGCTTGCCTAAAAAAATTCCTAGGGCTATGCAGCCTATAATGGCAACAACGAGGAGCAGGTTTTTTTGTGCTTTATTCACGATTCGTCCCTCCCACGTAGCTGAACAGCATAGATTTCCTGCAAACTAAGTCCAGTATAATCCCTTATCTTCTGAGCTACCTTGTAGCTCATGTGGCTCCTATATCCACCTCTTAGAATGCTACTGAGCTTATTTGGCTGGACGTTTATTGCCCTAGCCAATTCTTTTATGGTACATCTGTTTTGATTGAGCCAATCTGTAACCCTTGGATAGTACTTACTTGTAACAACCGGTTTCTTTTTACTTTTAAGGGTTGCAAAGACGTCTATTACTTCTCCTGGGTAAAGATCAAGTTGTTGAGATATTTCAAGGCTGGTACGGCCCAGAAAGTAGTAAGCGATTACTTGTTTAGAAAGACTATCCGGGATAGGCGACAAGGTACAGCTACCTCTCACTCCCGGGAGATCATCTAGGATTTGGTAGATGGTTTGTCCGCAATAGCCCATCTTATCTGCAATATCGTAAATGCTGCTTTGGTTAAGACGTTCAAGGCATATGGCGATTTTTTCTTCATCAGTCAAAGAGAACACCTCTGGTTAAGAAAGATTGTAAAAGGTCTTTGCCTGAAAGGATTTCGCGAACATAGGGGGAGTGGTCTGAGGAGAAAAATATTTCTGCTTCTTCAACCTCCATTTCTCCGTTTTCTATGGCAAGAGAGGCTGTCATTAAGGCGAGTTCTTGAAAGAGCTCTGCTCGTTCCATATGGCTTTCAGCCAACTTAGTTAATAGTGATACCTTTTCTTTTGTGTAGGGGAGGTTCATAGCTGTATCATTCCTTTCACATGATAGAAACATAATAGAAACGCTGTAATGTTAAAGGCCATCCGAATAACAAGTTCTTCTACACTAGCATTTTTCAAGTTGGCGATATGAAATTTCACCGGCAAGGGATACAAAAGCGGTATGCCTTTGTGGTTAAGCATATCCAACAAAAGATGGCTTACCATACCTGCTGCAAAGAATATAGCTAGGTTGTGGTAGTCGGGCAAGAGAATTTCTAGGAAGGCAAAGAGAATAACGACTAATAATGGAGAGTGGGTTATTCCTCTATGACCAAAGCTTTTATTGATGGCTAGGGCTAATGGCTTTACCATATGCCCCAGCTTACTGTCTGGGGTATCAATATCCGGAAAGAGGGAGCCAATGCCTGCTGCACTTAAACAGGCGAGGCTTTCTGTAAGAGGCATCTGGAAGCGGTCTAGGGTTAGAAGTCCAAGTCCTATAGCTAAACCGGCTATAAAGTGAGTTCCTCCTTGCAAAGCTAACAGCTCCTTTCATCATATGGTCGCATTAATCATTTATAGGCAATTTGCGACTATTTTACGGTGACACTAATGGTATAGGTCTCCCCTTGCAAGGTTTGAGCCTTTATGACGGTTGTGCCTTGTTTTAAGCCTATAACTGTCCCTTCTTTGACAGTAGCGATACTTGTATCATCTACCAGCCATATACAGGTCTTATTAGGTTGCAATTTTTGTTTACCGTTAAGGGAGAGGTTAACAGCACCCGGGGTAACGTTAAAACTTTCGGTATTGCTAATTTTTATGCCACTTTTCCTAGCCGGATTTTCTTTGGCTGTAGGTGCAGGGTTGTTTTGCCGGTTAAGGGCTGCTTGTTGCTGTTGAGATTGAGCATTTGCTTGCGCTTGGCTTAATTGATTTTGCTTTTCCTTGAGCGCTTGTTCTCTGCGATTCAATTCTTGCTCTCGTTCTTCTAGACCTTTCATCCGGTCGTTATAACTACGCTCCCGTTCTTTTTCTCTTTCATTATCCGCTTCTTGTGCTTCTTGACGTGCTTTTTCTGCTTCTTCTTTTTCTTTTTGCTCAGTTTCTTCTTTCTCTTTAGCCTCTTGATCTTCCTGTTCCCGTTCTTCTTCTAATTCTTTTTCTTTAGCGGCGTCCTCCTCTTCTTGTCGTTCTTCAAGTTCGGAAAGTTCGCTGTCGTTAAAGTCACCGGAGGCGGCACTATCCGGCAGGCTGCTTTGCTCTGTTTCTACAGGTGGTAAACTGGAATCGTCCGGCTTATCTTTTGCTTGACAGCTTACCAGCCTGAGTAACATAAGGGCAATTAAGATACCGGCCGCTAGGAGTACCGGCAGGGGTGGCAAATTCTTTTTTCGCTTCTTTGGACGAGCTTCTTTTTCTTTGTTACCGCTGAGTTTTTCTTTCAGCCCACTTTTTTTCTTTTCACCGACTGAGGATAACCTTTCTATTTCATTTCTCAGTTGACTGTAGATAAGTTCTGGGTCTAGGCTTTCTCCCAATATAAGCTTTTCAAGCATCTCCCGACCATCTTCACTGAGAATTTGAGGGGGCTGGTCAATGTTTACTGTTTCCAGTGGGTCTCTGTTGTTGAGACGATTCCATAGTTGACTGCAAAGAAGGGCAGATTCACTGGCTAATGCTTGGTCCAAGGGAGGAGTGTAGTAAAGGACTTTATCTTCCGGGTCATAAACCAAGGACTGAAGCAAGATGTTCCCTGTTTCTTGAGAGATGCAAAGGTCTTCGTAATGAATGACACCCAGTCTGCTCTCCAATCCATTTAGCCATGCGTTAATCTGGATGAGGGCTGCGGTTACTTGCAAATGAAAGATGGCCCGCTCTTTTTCTGTACTTTGACTAAGGTCTACTGCGGTAAGGGGCGGTTCTTCTTTGATGATAAACTGGTAGTCTATTTCTTCTTCCTGAGGCTCACTTTGGCCCATATCCAGGCAGGTGTTAGCGACATTTTTAAGGTTTGCAAAAAGCTGGACTTTGTCCGGCTCATTTTCTTCAAATAGGAGGTGGATGGGGGTATCCGGTTGGCCATGAAGGCTGAGAAGTAAAAGTGTTTCTTGACCAAGTGTTATCCTGTGCAGGCTATTTCTTTCTGTTTCTTGCAAGAGTTCGCTTCGTTCTGCAAGTTCCTGTTTGTTGTATAGCTCCATTATTGGCCTCCTTTCTCTTCTTCGATGGCTGCAATAATCTTTTCCCAGTCAGGGTTATTTTTTAGGTCCAAGGTTCTGTCTCGGTCGTATTGTTGTCTTTTTTTTATCTTGCTCGTTGTAGATTTTTCTAATCCTTTTATATTTTTCAGGGTTCTGTTGCCGTAACCGCTTGGCTCCTGCGTTATCTCTCCTGCGAATATAGGCACGGTTACGCCGGTAGTATTCTCTTCGCTTGGTTAGTATGTCTTGGTGATTTTTATTCATTGGCTATTCCTCACTTTTTGCTTGCACGGTTAATGGCTAGGTAGGCTATCATCATGAGGGCCAATAGTCCTCCGCCTAGGATAAAGAAGTGCTTTTTGCTTTTCTGCTTGAGCTTGGCTGTCTGTGATGATGCTGGTATCACTTCGCTCGGCTTGGAGGTTCGCTAGAGCTTGGTAGTTGATGCTCTCGCCACTGCTGACTGTTTCTACAATGGCGCTAGGGATTTCTGCTGCTTGCGTAACATTAGGGGCTATACTCAGCAATATGACCGAGGCCAAAAGGCTGGATAGTATTTTATGCTTGATTTTATTTTCTTTGCTTGTCTTTTGCATAGTGATGACTCCTTTCACATGTAAATATGGTCGCACGGGGTATCCGGAAAAATTCTCCGGTAGTATTCTTCCTGCCAAGGCAGGCAAAGGATGCGAAAGTTCCTCGGATAATCTCGAAGCTTTTCTAGATCTTTGTAGCTTAGATATGGACTGAGGTAAACGTCTTGTCCTTTTAGGCTAAGCGGAAAAAGCTGCTTGTTATTTTTATCATAGGGGCCCTCTTTTGTAGCTGCGCTAATAAGGCTCTCTTTTAGGCTCTCGCCATAATCTAGCCAGGTCCGGGCGCTTGCTATACCATCTTTATTTTCAGGGAAGACGTAAAGGCTATGAATGTATGAACCTAGTTGCTCGTCTGCTCTCCGCTTTTTTCTTTTATCCAGAAGGGTGTCTGCAAATATTTTTGCGTTTGGTACTAGGCAGGCTGCACTAGCTTCACGAGGAACTACATTTCTTTCGATAAGATGCAGGTATTTTACATAGGCTGGTAATTCTGCTTTGAAGTGCCACTTGCTCCACCCAAATCCTTCTTCGCCTAGACGGTAAAGTAAGAGCGACTGACTTTCGCTTATTAACACGCCGGCTTCACGTCCTATTCTATATGGGGTGTCGCAGCTATTTGCTTGTCTAAGTTCCTTAAGCATTTCGTCTGAGCTTACAAACCGGTAGGGGCTCAAGGGGTTCACAAGCATATTTCTATCTTGCAGTTCCTTTAGCCCTTGATTTACAAGCGTACCAAGAGAGTGGGCTACATCTTCTCCGTTGTAGATGTATAAGGGCCTATAGGATGCACCTAACATGGCTGAGAAAACTGAGACTGTACTTTTTTTAAGGTAGCTGATGATTCTCTCATGACTACTGCCAAAGCCTGAGATATTTAAGCTCGGGGGCAGTGGCGTTGCTGCTATGAGCTCAGGGTAGTAACTGCCCGGGATGGAAACTTCTGTCTTGAGGTACTTTAATCCATCAAGACTCAAAGAGTAGCAACTTTCTTTATAGGGCCTTGAATTGATTTTGTAGTTTAAGGTGCGCTCTTTTATAAGCCTCTCTTGGACCAAACTTTTAAGGGATGCATAGGTTGTCGCCATGGAGCCGGGAAGCTGGAGAAAGGTTTGCCTTGAGATGTAGCTGTGGTAGAAAAGTAAGAGCAAAATCTGCTCTTTCTTGGATAAGGTAATGGCTCTCACCTCCTAAAATGACTTGACTGGGAGTGCTTTATATTCCCTCTTTAATAAGTTTTCTCAATCCGGCCAAAGCCCTAACCTAAAGCACATTTCAAGCTCTTTAGGCTTACCAAACGCCCCATAAAATACCCGCTTTTGGAAATCGCATGTTTTTTATCGCTTTACGCTGCTTTTTTCTTATAATTATCGTTCTTTCATGATAAAATCCGATTTTTTCAGGTCATTTTACGTCCTTTTAGACATATTTTCTTTTTCTAAAGTTTTTATCCAGCTTTCAATTTCACTCAAACCTGGAGCCTTCTTATAGTCACCGGTGACAATAAAATAAGTCCCTTCTTCAAGGGTATCGTCAAAAATTGAAGCCAAATAAAAGCTACAAGCTCTAGGACTATCACCAGCTTTTAGATAGTAGGCGATAGCATCTACAATAGCTTTACTGTCAATATTATCGTTATCTATCCCACAGCTATCACTTGCTCTTATTGAAATAATTGAGATATTTGCCTGGGAAAAATTAGACAATTTCTTTTTATTTGATTGCAACAGAAGCTTTACTTCATCAGCATATAAGCTACTAAAGACCTTCCTTTTTCCTTGAGAATAAATTGAAGGTAGAGATGGCGTTTTGATACAAAAGCGATCTTTTTCAAAAAAACCTTTTATAGAAAAGGCGACCTCTCCTGTGTATTCTTCTGCTTCTTTCGATGTAAGGAAAAGAGCTTCTTCATCGCAAATAAGATTCGTCACATCTTTATTAAGCTCATACAAAGCTGGTCTAACTCGCTCGATTTTTATCGCTTCCTTAGCAGAAAAAAAAGAAACATCCTCCATATATTTTTTTATTTCAGTGCCTAGCTTTTCAATTTTAGCTAAGCATTTTTCCGCTTGTCTTTGTTTTTTTTGAATTATTTTTTCATCATCAATCAACAATCTATCCCCTTTCCCAAGTGTAAAATATAGGCTTTCTCTCTTTATCTAGCAGACAAAAATTATTAAAATAGAAGTTTTTTAACTCCTCACCAACGTCACGATTCGGCACCAAAACTGTTCGAACAATTTTATATTCTCCGTTACTTATTTTTTCGTTTTCATACCTTACTTGTGCTTGCCAAGCTTCTTGGACGGTTTCGCAGGAGCTTAATTCTATAGCCCTGTCGTCTTTAAGAAGAATTAAAAAGCACCTCGGAAAGGAAAGCCTTGAGAGATCTATAATCTGCTTGCTGCCAATAGAAGAGACAACCCATAAGGCTTTGATGCGCCTTTTTGCAAAGCTATCAGCTATTTTCACTTCACGCCCACTTATGATTAGGTCACCGTCTTGCTTAAATACACAACTGCGAACAAGTTGGCTTAGGGCTTGCTGAATTGTATTTTTATCGGCTTCATCACTAAATAGGCTCACTAATTGCCCTACTTTTACAAAACCTACAGCCTCTATAAAGTAAATTAAATTATCTCTCAAGTGCTTATAAATCATGTTCTACGCTCCTCTTTTTTTGTCTCTCAAGAGCAAGTTGACGTAATTCTTTAGCGTCTGTAGTGATAAGATCGTGCTCGATTTTGGATGCTTTAATATCAATGAATACATGATTAGTATTGGCTGCAAGCAAGCAGGTACCACGCTTAATGCTCTTAATTTCCTCTGCTTCCTCTACAGTTAAGTCCATTGCTTTTGCTACAACTAGAGCCTCCCTCGGCTCTGTTTTCATGAGCATTTTTGTCTTAGCGTTATTGATAATCCCTGCTCCATACATGCCATCTTTTAAAGCAAAAAAGTCATTTAAGTCCTGCGTTGCACAGACAGCAGAGCCACCATAGCCACGAATGACTTTGAAAATTTCAAGAACAAATTCAGCAGCCAGTTCCGATGACCCCGGACCAACTAATCGCCAAGTCTCATCAATAAAGATGACCTTTTTCTTCGTTCTGTCTTCTCTTGCTTTGTCCCATGCATAATCAAGAGCGATAAACATCCCAATCGGGAGTGTTTCCTTTGTAAGAGAAGAAACATCTAAAACGACATACTTATTATCTAAATTTACGTTCGTAGGTTGATTGAAACTATTGGCTGAGCCTGAAACATATCTTGTCAGTACACCATACAAGCGACTGTCTTTACGGCCCATTTCTTCTAAAGTTTTATATAAGTCACCCAAGATAGGCATCTCTTTGTATGCGCCTGTCTTAGGGTCCACCAAGGAATCATTAGCAGGCGTAATCTCAAATTTTTCGTAGGTTTTTAAAAGAGATTCGTCAAGAAGTTGCTGCTCATCAAAGGTAATATCTTTCAAAAGCAGCGTAAAAAAAGTATGAAGTTGTTGAATTTTTTTTACCAAGATAGACTCTTCCGGAACAAAATCCGCCTCAAAATCATCAAGACTTTCAGTTTTTTTACGGATTTCCATGATATTGATATTATTTCCACTTCCCGGGGCAATCCGAATGAAAGAGCCTCCGATAGCAGCACAGGCACGCTCAAATTCAATCCCCTTTAAGGGAGCAATAATAAAAACTTGCGTTTGTTTTTGTCTCAGTCTTAGTGCCATACATTGCAGCGTATAGGTCTTACCTGAGCCAGACGAGCCGAGAATGGCAATGTTGGCGTTATTGTATTTCGATGTGTCAAAGGGATCTACAAAAACTAAAGAGCCATTATTGGAATTGGCTCCCAATAGAATGCCATTCTCATCAGCCAATTCGTAACTAACAAAAGGATAGGCCGAAGCGAGGTCTCTTGTGAGACCATTTCTTCTAGCTTTAGCCCAAATTCCCGAGTTGCATTGGCAAATGGGTAGAGATGATTTCCATGCTTCTAACTGCTGAAAATGACAGGGCTTAACACGAATATCATTGCGAATACAATGGCGCTTAATGGCTTCATACTTGTAGTTAAGTTCTTGTAAGCTGCTTGCTGTAATGGTAATAAGACTTGCCATATAACAAAAATCTTCACCTGAAGATAGACCACTTTTAAGATAATAACCGGACTCAATAGCACCGTGTAGGTCCTCAAAATCTTGAGATGTATCTTCTGTTTCTCTCATTCTAACCTTGTTCCAACGCAGCCGATATTGAAGCTTTCTTTGGGTTGTTGCCACGTTTTCCTTATGGATCCAGAAATCAACATCAACCCCTTCCCCCATATTAATTAAGAGCAGCATCCAGCCACCTAAAGCCCGAACCGGGTAAGAGTTCCCTGGAATGTAGCAGTACATATAGAACAAATCATCAACAACAAGATAGCGAGGACTGGACCGGTCATCAATGATAGCCGGGGCAATAAAATCATTAATCGGAATATGCAAATCTTTTCTAGAAAAATCCATTTGTCCTGCTGCATACCTGCCAATAACCTCATATTCTCTGTCTCTTGCTGACCGTATGCTTGACTCGCTTCGGCTCATAATAGAGTAGAGAACTTCAAGCACATATTCATCCGAGCTATTCACAGAAATGAATTCATTACCACAATCCTCTAAGTCTCCAGCAATATTTCTAGCCTCTTTTTCAAGCTCTTGTTTAACTTGGTCAAAGGTTGGGCGATGCTGAAAGCCTGTCTTTTGTTCATACTCAAAAATTAGAAAAAAACGTCGAGACACCCCTTGAGTTGAACCGACTGAAGAAATCAGATTAATCTGTTCCTGCTGTAACCTTTTACAGTGATTATTCTTTTCAAGAGCCATTTCATTCTTTATTGTCTCTATAAAATGGCTGACATCTGCTCGCTTTGATACCACTTTAAATTGAATATAGTTCGGCATGTTCCTCAAAGCTTTAGCAAAACTTGAAATAATACTTGCTTGCTCCCCGTAAGAACGCAAGCCAAAGTTAATAGGTGACAGTTCCATTATTTTTACAAAACGACCATCTTTTGTGATGATGATTCCATCTTTTACATCCCGAATAGGCGAAAAGGATTGAGTACTGACAATCTGCTCAAGTTGTTTTGGCTTAGCTTTATTTCTATTTGACTTTCGACTATCCCTAATAGAACTTTTTAATTTTTCTCTATCCTTAAAAAAAGAAACATCCAGTGGCATACTTATCGGCTCCTTCCTTCTGTTGGGTCTTCAACTTTCCCAATATGGATAAGGCTTGTCGGTTCGTTGATGTCATAAGTGCCAACGCCTTTCATACGTTTGCTATCGGCGTAAATCCCAAATAATTCTTCATCATCAGCAAATTCAAAGGTTTCACCTTCAATAAGAGGCTTAGCAGACATTCGTCTCCGTCTATTTTCTACAGCATTATCCCAAGCATCAACTAACTTATCCTGTAATATCTTATCTTCCATCATGGCCTCCAAAGGGGCCTTGGCCAGAGCTTGAGTATGAGTGTTGTAAAGCATAACTCCACGATTTTGTAACCAAGAATAGATGTTACTGACAGATACAGAAAAAGGGTCTCCATTGAACCCATGATAGCCCACAAGAAAAAAAGGCATACACAAAGTAACAATGGCAAAAATCCGGATGTTAACGTTTTCTATTGGAATAAACCAAGCAAAAGCCGCAACAAAGAGGGCAATTAATGCCCCCTCAATGAAGTTGCGAGTCTTAAAAATCCCTTTAATAATTCGGGACTCATCTATAAAGTTTTCAGGAATGTTATATACATTAGGCTGTTCATCTTTGATCAACCGGAACACCCCTTTCTTATCTTAATGAACTGTGAGCCCTCTGGTGCAATGAGCGAATACGAACATAAACCATGCCGTCATCGGTAAAACCAATGACTGTTACCCGGACAATATCTCCCAGATGAAAGCCCTCATTTTGAACTGCGCTTGAAGGAATAATGCCTGTAAAAGCGGCCATGTCATATTGGTCAAGGTAGAGGAAAACGGTCACCTTGCCGGCATCTTTTCTGACAATATTAGAGATAGTGGCTAGACACTGCTGCCCCTCTTTTAAGAGCGTTCCCTGGTAAGGCTTTTTGAGATAGTTATGGGCCCCTCTAGGGTCAACCTCTAGCTCTATATGCCCATCATTTTTGTACTGAATTTGCGTAATAATTACAGGTAGGTCCTGTCCAACAGTAAACATATTTTCCAAGTCACGTCTATTTTCCATATAGCGAGCAGTTACTCTATTGGCAGGGATAAGAACATCCACTCCGGCTACATTAACTGCTAGCCCCTGATAGCCTGTGGTGACAACCGTTGCATTGATAAGGTCATTTTCTTGAATGCGAGGCCTATCTTTACTGAAGTTTCCTCTTTCCATTTCAATCAATGCGTCTTTTCTGGAACCCAAGATAAAATAATCGCTGGGTAAATCTAAAGATCCAACCTCATCTGCATAGGCTTCTTTAACAAGAAAAGGAACTTCCAGCCCATACATTCTTTCGCAAAAGGCCTTCTGTCTATTCAGAAGTTCTTTCTTACCTCTTTCTGTTCTTGTATCAATAAAATCCAAATTAAGCATTTCATTTCCATCTCTAAAGATTTCATTAAACGGAATCGTTGCCTTAATTGTGCCGTCAACTAAGAGTTCTAAAGCAGCGCAGCGTTCTTCTCCCACCTCAAAACTTGTCACACTTGAAACAGTACCGTAGAGGAACTCCTTGTACCTCTGAGCAGATAAAATAGCGTTCCACTTGGTAATAAATTCTTGCTGCATGACATTTCTAAGCTGACCGTCGCGTCTAACATTTCTGATGACTGACTCCTCGTTTTGTAAGATTTTTTCTTTTTGTTCTGACATGTATATCCCTCTTTCTAAATAAAAATACATTGCAACATCCGGCATGAATATATTACCACGTTTATCTTTTATGTTCAATTTTAATAGTATTAAAATTAATTAAAAATAGCTCTTCTCGTAAGAAGAGCTATTGATATTTTAAAAAGGATTATTAATTTGAAAAGAACTACTTGTCCTGCTCCTTTTATCTAACATAATATCACCTCCATTATAATCGCTTTCTGTACTAAATTTAACTTTTACTTCGGGAGGCTCTTGGCTATTTCTTTCTTCTTTATTTTTTTCAACGATTTGTTCGGCTTCTCGATCAATCCTTACCTTATTATCCTTTTCACTTTTATTAGTATTTTTTAGTAAATCTTCCTTTCTTAATTTATCCTTATCCAAAAGCCTTGTCTTATTATTTAAATCTTTCTCAGAAGTCCTAATATCCTCTACCCAACTATCAAAGTTAGTTAACGACCTATCCCCCTCGAAGCTTATTTTAGGCTCTAAAAGAGCCGCATTTTCATCCATTTCCCCTGCTTCTTCCGATGAGATGAAATGCTCCACAAAGCTTTCTTTTATTTTCTTCATGGCTGAAATACCACTAGCTGCAATGCCGAGAGAATCATAGCTCCTATCTACTTCAAAGGCACGAGGATGAGTTGTGTAATATTCTTCCAGCCGAATAATTTCTTCTTCCCTTTTTCTACCTCGAGCATCTTTATCCCAAAATGGTATTAGATCTGATTGATATATTTTCCTGAGTTTTTTAGCCTCCGGGTGTAAAACATGAGGGTATTTATAGGCAAGGATTGGGTCATGCCCTTGAAAAACAATAAGCAACCTATCTTCATCTACCTTAAAAAGCTCATCCAAGGACAACAATGCTCTTCGCCCCTCACCTATTGAAGAGCGACTATGAGTATCCATACCGGTCATACCTATCATACTTCTACCAAAGTCGCGAATATACTGGTCAGTCTTTGCTTCTACAGTCATATTACCTAAGCGTTTTGTAAATAGATCTGAAGTGAACTGATCATTTATCCCCAAGGAAATCATTGTAGAACAGTTCGCTAAAATCGTTACCCAAGTATTCGGATACAGGTTTTGAAGTTGGGTGATATCTTGAAATATCATGGTCGCATTTATACGCCGCTTGCGGATAGTAGACATTTTCCTATCCCAATCCGGGAGCATACCGATAGAAGGAAACTCATCCAGTAGAAAGTTAACTGGAACCGGAAGCTCACCGGCTGCGTGATATTCGTTAGCCTCTTGCTCATCGGCTAGGCTAACTAGCCGGGTAGTCAACATAGAAAAGAAAAGGGATGTTATAAACCTGTAGGTGTCATGAGAGTCCGGGAAAATACAATAGTAGGCACAGAGTTCTTTTCCGGGCAGCTCAAGATCAATGTCATTTTGAGAAAGAACCGAACCTACCGGGCCGGATTGAAGAATTTGTAACTGGGTTGCAAGGTTCGTAATAAGGTTGCCCCGCAAATTCGGAGACCCTTGCTTAAAGGACAGATAAGGCCCCAGCGCCGGTCTTGCTTCCAGCGGCATATAATCTGGGTCAAAAAGCTTATCTAGATATGCCTCACCGCCTTCATTTTGTATGAGACCATATACCGTGCCGATATTCTTATCTTTAAAGTCTGGTCCTAAAAATACCCGTAACACAAGGGCTTTCAACAAGGAAAGCGGCCCAGTTGAATAGATGCTAGTCATATCATCGCTTACGTTAGAGATAACGGTCTGAGCAAAAAACTGAGCATCTAACTCAACGGATTCCGGTTTAATAGACCGCATACAATCCCAGCCATCTGATAGGTCTAACTTTGTCAGATCAAGACGCCTGACAATATATCCACTATCTTCTAAATATCCTGCTGTATCTCTATATAGACCACCATCCGGGTCAGTTAAGACTAACGACTCACGGCGTTTTGCAGCCTGAAAGATAAAGTTTTTCGTAAAGGTATAGGTCTTCCCTGTCCCACTGGCACCAACGACCGCTATATGAGAGTTGAGACGATTGACACTATCCATCCGGCGGTTGATTAACTCCTTTCCGCTTTTGTCCATCTGCCCGTATATTGTTCCATAAGCATCTTCCGGCTTTTGTACGAGTGCAGCCTTCTTAAATTCTTCTGGCGTTTCAAAATGGCTTTCACCATACGAAGCTCTTTCTTTAGGAAACCTAAAATTACGCCCTAGGAGGTCACTTGAATATTTTTTACGGAAATCATACAGACCGTATACAAATAAGCCGGCGAAGAGAATTTCAAAAGTCACAAAAATCAACACTGGGAATCCTCCAACACGACACATAGTAACGAGCCTAAGGGGATTATAGGTATGTTTTTGCCAAAAAAGTAGGCTGGCCACAACCAGAGAAAAATAAAGCGCCATAGCTTGCCCAAGCATAATTATCCCTATGATGCTTTTTGCTTGTTTATCCTTTTCAACGCTCATTGTCTCACCTTCCAAATACCGGCCAAAGCTTTGTTTTAGCCATGTGTCCCCTCGAACGAGGTTGACCAAAGCTGTCTGCCGGGCGTTCCCATTCTTTACACCAATACCTTCCTGCCTCATAGGCACCGGCATCAGTGTTGGGAATACGAAGCATATAGTCGTTTATTTTACCGTAAGTGCCTTCAGTTTCATGTTTTAGGTACCAGAGCTGACCTTCTAAAGTTTTCTCTGAATAGCCATTATTCTTGCACCAGTTGACAAGACTTGTACGTCTAGGCCCTGTCCACTGGCAAAGGCCATAACCACCACCGCCTGAGTACTCATTAATGTCCGGTGTAAAACCGCTCTCGTGCTGTATATTTGCCATGACACCACAAGCGGCAGCTGCTGAATAACCCATTTCATCAGTTAAGAAGCGGAATACTGTTTCTTTATTTTGCTCCTTATCCCCATCGGTATAATTAGACTTGGGGTATTCCATGGCAACCAATTTACCGTCTGCAAATTCCTTATCCTCTTTCTTGATGGTGAGCTTTTTTACTTCGCCCTCATAATCACCGACAACGATTTCTAAATCGCTTCCACCGCTACCGGCAACGATGCCAATATGGTCACCAAAGAAAAACAGATCTCCCTTCTTAGCTTTATAGCTGGCCCCACCGTAATTTTCAAGCTCAGAAAGGCTATAGGCCTTGAAACCTAGAGTGCCGGTCAAGTTCTGGTAAGCAGCCGCTTTACTCGCCGTTTTCTTCCAAAATCCACCGGAATCTAACTTTGCTTTATTCATGATGTAACTTACAAAGATGGTAGACCAAGGTTTCTTTTCCTTTACTTCTTTTCCGAAGAACCAAGTGGTGTACTTATTTATACCGCTTCCGGGCGGTTCCTCTTTTGTTCCCACTTCCCCAGCAGCTAAACTAGCCACTTCTTCAGCACCGGCCTTCTTATTCCCAGCTCGGCCACTACCTTGCAGTCCTAGGTGTTCACTGGTGATTTCTATCATATCCCCCAAGAACTCTTCCTGCCAACCGGCTTGACGCTTAAAATCCACTAACTCTTTTCCGCCTATCTCTGTTTTCCAATAGCGGATTTTACTTAAATCGTCTTCCCAGCCGTAGGCGGTTTCGTTAGCTTCCTTGAGAACATCCGGGTCCTCATTAAAAGCCTGTTCCATCTTGCCGGTTACATTAAGTCTTTTAGAGATTGAGGCTTCTTCTGGTTTCATAGCTGGCTTTTTCTTTTTATCTGCATTCTCAATTGATTTAGAATCCTTTTTATCAGGCACCTGCCCTTTATTCTCTTTGGCTGAAGAAGCGTTGACACCTGTAGGCCCAATTTCTGTGGCATAAGCTGTCTCAGCCAAAGGGCTAAGGCAGCAAAAGACAATCAGGCAAGAGCAAATTATTTTTTTCAAAGCAATCACCTACCTATTGTTTACATAATCAATTACATCAATGTAGTAGCACTTAGCGGCTTCTTGAGGTGTATATTTTTCGTAGTGGATAACTCCATTGGCTTGAGACCCCCACCATTCCGTAGTGTAAACGTTGCCGTCATCATCTACTTTTTCAACAAAAGCAACGTGACCATAACGACCCGGATTAACGTAGGAGCCACCGGCTGTATATACGGCTACTTCCCCTGGCATACACATAGCTGCACCCGGAAAGGGATGAGACCGGTTTACCTTCATGCCATATGATGCCGCATGAGCGGCCCACTCGCCACCGTTACCCATTACCAAGTTGATGGATTTCCCTGTCACTTGATAGACTCGGTTAAAGACGTGGGCTGTACACTGTAAAGCGCCCCCTCTGTTAAGCGGATCATAGCCCTTAACAACGCTAGGGATACACTCCCCGGAAAGGAAACCATATTCACCCATATCCATGCCAAAGCCGGATGAACCAACCATGTTAACGCTAAGTTTAGAAATCATCTCTGTCTGATCTTCTTTTAAGTGGCCAATCCAGAGACCCATGAGGTCTGCAATCTCCGGCAATTCTCTTGGCGTTACGTCTATGTTGACGTTAACTTCAGCAACAGTTTTACTGTTGCCTTCATCATCTGTGACTGCATAAGTAGTAATATCCCACTCTTCCGGTTTAGGCACCTTTACTTTTACAATAAGATCTGTGGCTGCACCTGAAAGAGCGGCGTAATTAATCATGGTGTATTTGCGTTCTTTTTTAGGCAAGCCCTTATTCTTTTCTCGGAAATAGTTTCTGTACGTGTATTTTTCCTGCTTCTTCTGTTCTAAAAGATATTCAGGCAGGTAGGTCCCACTCCAAGTTTTCACTTTACAAGGCACGCCATAAACATCAAAAGAGGTTGTGCGCTTTTGCTCGCTCTCTTCTCCATAATAGCCAAGCCACTTGGCTAGAGATGAAAGGCGAACCTGTTCTAAAGAGCCCGCCTCACCAACCATATAAAGGCCACAAACAGCAGCAGAACCAATATCTGATAAGTTGTACTTGTTGACGTTTAGGTTGACATTGATTTCATCATAATTCCCTTTTTCAGATACCTTGCTTTTGATCGTCTCCTTAATGGCGCCTTCATGATTGTCTATAGCTTCTTTAATATCATCTCCTCGTTTATCCACCTTTTTTCGGCAGACCTCCATCTTTTTCTTCAAAGTATCTTTTTGAGCTTTTTCATTGTAGGCAACTTGCAACTCTAGACCGTCCTTACTCTGTGGGTCTACTTTATCATCGTTACCCTGAAGAGCCTTGGAAAAAATGTCCTTTGCTATAGTAGCCCCCATTTTAACACCCTCTGTTATTTTTGCTATTTTTACGTTCCCGGTACTACTGTAAACCTGTGCCTGATATTCTTCGGCATAGACTTCAAAGTAAGACTGAGCAGCTTCATAACCCGAGCTAGGAAGAGCATACAAAAAGAGAACGATAAGGGCTAGAAAGCAAGCTAAAGCAAAGGCTATTGCCTTTCTAGCCGTCTTGCTGGTAAGAAAAATACCCAAAGGGCCACCAAGAGCACCTGCCCCTTTACTAAGAGCGGCCTGCCCTGCCTTTTGAGCGCCGAAAAGTTTTTTTGCACCCTTAGCGGTATTCTTTCCCATATTGACAGCGCCTTTTACCTGTCTGGCATCTTCTCTTGTGGAATCCGCCAAATTTTGATCTTGCTGAGACATATCACACCTCCTTTGAAAAAAGCCGAAGCGCTTAGGCTCCGGCTTATTAGCGGTTTAGTAGCATTACTTTTTACCGGGTCTTTTCCCGTTGGGAGTAATCGGTTTATTTTTATTGTTTGGTTTTTGGATAGACTGTCTGAAGGTCTTTGGGGTTGGCATATTGGTCTGATTGGTTATTTGTTTAATTTGTGGGGCTCTAGATGTTTGTACTGTTCTCGTACCACCGGAGTTACTTGCACCTATTTGAGTCTGCCCTACATCCACCTGGCGTGCATAGTAAATTTGGCCCGAACCTTTTGATTGAATTTGTTTTAATGCGCCCGGAACACTATACTCATCCTTCTTAACTTGCTTACCCTCACTATTTATTCTTTGAGTAGCAGCGCTATTTAAGACCTCATAAGTAGATGTATTACCATTAGCGTCTGTATAATCAAAGGTAACCTGTCTTGCCCCTTCCACGCCGTCTCCCGGGTTGTTAGAGGCCGAGACGTTACTAGTACTGCCTCCTGACCCTGCGTCCGGAATAATTTCCTTAGTATCAAAAGAATTTTCCAGTAGTCCACTCATAACCTCATCGTTACCGGAAAGCTCATAATTCGGTTGCATTAAAGCTTTTTCAGCAGCAACCGGTGAACCATTAGCAGCCGTTTCTTTTAAAGCAGCCTGCAAGTCTTCCGGATTGTCCCCGGCATTAATACGGGCTGCCATAAAGCCACCGACAGATTCATTGCTACCCTTAATTTGATTAATCTTTTCGCCCTCAGCCTTACTCTTATGATTATTATCCCAAGAAAGTCCGGCATCTTGAGCCGCTTTGTTCAGTTGAGTAGCGCCGTCTTGGTTTTTTTGAATACCAGCGTCTTTAGGCACCTGTTTAGCAGGCTGTCCGTTTTCAGCCGTCTTGCCTTCTTCAACTTGCAATCCCTCAGTTTGAGCCTGTTCAAGGCTGACTGCATTCTGAGCGCCTTGATTATTGCCGGATTGACCTTCTTGACCAGCCCCAGCAGAGTCTTCCGCTTTTTCTCTATAGGCATCTGTCATATCAAATTTTCCGGCGAAAGGCGCATCTCCTATACCCTTGGATGCAGACTTACTAAAGCCTTTGACCACACTGTTCTCGGCCACCTTAGCTCCTGCTATCCCAACTTTAGCTGCTGGTACAATTTTCGTGCCATCTAAGGCATCCTTGCCAATCTGTTTGGGATTAAAGGTTTTCAAGAAACCCTGACCTTGTGCATTGCGTTGTAATATCCCTTGTGTAGCTACAGAAGCAGCCCCAAAGGCACCGCCGAAGCGAGATAGTTTACCGCCCGTATTAGCGCCAAGGGTTTCTTTAGCACCGCCACCGGAGCGACTACCTCCTAAGCCACGAATCATGCGGCCGCCAGCAATAACATCATCTAAAATGTTTTCACCGGTTGTCGCCACACCAATACCTAGGGTTTGCATATAAGTATCTACACGCTGAGCAATCTTACACATGGCCAGCATAAAGATAATATGGAAAATTACCCCCTCAGTAGATGAGGTAATGGCTGCAAATCCTGAAAGAATAACTTTGAGCATCCAAGCCGAAATAGACAAAAGAGCACACTGTCCAAAGAACATTCCCAGAAATTTCCTAAATATATTAGAAGTGGCTTGAGAAGCCATTGTTGGGTAAAAAAGTGGGGCTGCAAAAGCTAGGACAGCCACCATGAGATAGCGCTCCACAACTTCTAACATAAGCTTTAGCAGGTTCCAGCCCACTAAAAATACTAAGAAAAGGTAGGCGAGAATGGACCCCGAGGCTCCTAATGCCACCGTTGGGCCAAAGAGTTTCAGAACATCAAACTCTTCATAGCTAAATGCGGCTGTAACACCATTAATAGACTTCATATCGCTAAAGGCTTCATAGGGAATCTGCGCAATATTAACGGCCATCTCTATAAAATAGCCACCAAAGAAGATGAGCCATCCGGCAATAGCCGTTCGGATGAGAATACGAACAGGAGTATCTTTAACTTCTGTGAGCTGTCCACCGAAAAACTTAAATAGTTGCCAAACAGCAATAGTTAGGGTTAAGCCGATAGCTATAGCTTGAAACATTCGGTAACCGGTAACAAGCCCCGGAAAAAATCCAGCAATGGTAGCAAGATTAACTTGCATAATACCCAGGAAGGCCTTGATGATTGCACCAAGCAATTCACTGATGGCTTCAGCAATCCATGAAAGTATTGTATTCAGCACAAATTATCACCTCGTCCCCCCGCTCGATCCTTTATCACCAGTACTACCATTAGAGTGTTTCTTTGCAGCATCGCCTTTTTTTGAAGACTTGCCTCCTTCGCCTTTATCTGCTTTTTCTGTAGAAAAATCCGGCATATGCTCCTTAGTCCACTTCTCGTGGTTACCAATTTGAGGTGTCCAGCCTTGATTCTTGCCACTATTCACACCGAAATTTAGCGCAGCTGGTAAAAGCAAGAAGGCGGCAACGGCAAAAAGAGTAATGATAGCCTGTTTCTTCCCTTTAGCGACAGACCGCTCATCACCGGCGAACATCATGAAGGCGGCAGCTGCAAATGAAACACTTGCAACTGGGATTAGAATGACAAAAGCGATATGATAAACGTCCTCTATGATTTTTTTGTAACTTGTTAGGTTATAGACAACATCACTCTCAGCTTTACCGGAAAAACTATCAGCAAAGGCGATATCCGGCAGAATAAAAAAAGCAACAGCAAGTAATGCAAGACTAAGGCAAAAAAGAGCTCTGGCTCTTCTTACGCAAATTACATCATTAGTAACGGCATTAAGCATCCAAATACGCCCCCGTCTTCTCCTTTGCCAAACCAGCCACCAATCTGCTTAACGATAACTGGGGCCAAAAGAACCAGTGCAATCACGACAATAATCGTAAAAATATTTCGCTTAGCAGATTCCATGCCTCGCTCGCCACCGAAAATAGCCCGGAAGACATTCCAAGCGAAGAGGACTGCTGCAATTGGAACAACAACAGCGGTCATAATCTTCCAGATAGCTCCAGACCCTTTTTTTACCCCGGTCTGGATAGCTGTACCGGGATCCCCGGCAGCAAGAGCACAATCCGGTAAAAGCAGCCCAATCCCCAACACCAAAGCACCAATTAAGGCACACTGGAGGAAAATCATCGCTTTTTGGTTCGCTAATAAACTACCGCACACTTTCTTAACATTCGACATTTTACTCACACTCCTTTATTAAATATTTATGGCCCGCTAAAAAGCACGAGCCTTTACAAAGGCAGCTGGATGCGTCAGCATCTCCTTTAAGCAGAAAACATTTTGCAACGTTTTTTATTTAAAGTAAACTCTTGAGCTGAATTTTTCTGCTTTAATCCAAAGATACCTAATTATTTGTATCCAGCTACCAATACTATATTACCATGTTCATCTTTTAACATCAACATTGGCGCAGCATTTTTAGAAAAAATGAGCTTATCTGCCCCCCCACACTTAATTTCAGGGAAACCCAACTTTCCACGATATTCTACTATTCCGAAGAAAATAGAAAAAGAGCTGCTTCTCTAGGAGGCAGCTCTAATTTTTTATGAAAGTCTACTTAATTTTTGTAGCTAGAGGGTTTATTCTCAAGAGTTCATCTTCGTTGACTTGAATACTGTTCGAAGTTATATTTACAATCTTATTCTGCAAAATTTGAAAGAAATCAATACAGATGTCTTTCCGGTTGGTAGTCCTCATTTTCTCACTATATTCAATGGCTTTTGTTGAAAAGACACGATCACAATCAATCCTAGTAGTCCGCACAAAGGGATTTCTATTTACATCCGCTTCTTCATCATGGAAATTTTTCATTGGATTTTGTTTGCCCAACATATATGGCTTTAAAGTTTGACACTTCAAGAACCCATGCGTATTTGCCTTTTTAATCTGACAAATGTACATGTGAGACTGCCTAGAAAGCCGTGAGTCAATACCGGGGAAAGGGACCCGCATCCGAATCACATCTCTAGCCTCAATCAATAATCAGTCCTCCATCATCTGCAATATCTACATATACATGATTGTATAATTCTTGAGACTCTGCAATCTGCATAAGGACATCCATCATCTTCCTTACCACTAGCAGCCCTTCTTATCTCTATGCTATAATCATATCAACAGAGTCCAGGGTGCATTCAGGTACAAGACTTCTTTTGACTTTATTTCACACACAAAACATGGTATTCTAAAATAGACTATAGTAAAAGCAACCCATTGTTTCAAAACAAAAAGGCCTATAGGTGATCACATGGAACGTGAAGATGAGTTAATTCTAACCTTCTGGGGTTATCATGGAACGCTTGCTGAAAATGCAAAAAAGATAAAACAAGAGAAAAAGTTTATATGCAAAGATAACCCTTATCATTGGCTAGGAAACGGGGTATATTTCTTTATAGATGATCCCGATAAAGCAATTTGGTGGGCCAAACAAGCTAACGCAAAAAAGTACAAAAAACAACAGGTAGCTTATATAAGATGCTATATTCAACTTTTAAAGAAAGAGCTTTTGAATTTAGATATTGAGAGAGATCGTATACGTATTGATAAGTTCTTTAAAGACTTACATAATACAAAAGTAATCCGTCAAGATGATTCTGAGGATCATGAGAAATATCGAACTAGAGTTTTAAATTTTTTTATAGAACGAAGAGATTATAAAGCAATTAAGTATACTTTCTCCAACACAAAAATCACCTATGAAAATATCAATTATGATATTTCTCCTGAAAGTGATTTATATTTGAGAAACAATGGTTGTCAGCTTGCTATATTTAACCAAAGTGTTATTGACTTCTCAGAATTGCGAATATATAAAATCACAGAGAACTTAGGAGAGGTATATTATGAATGAATTAGATAAGAAAGCCTTTATAGAATATATGGCTAACTATGGGTATACAGTGGAATTCGACTCAAATACACCCGGCTTTTTTGATAGTAGCGGCGAGCTAATTGCAAGGATTGATGAAGTCCTATCTCTTTCCGCCCTCAAACCACCTGAACTAGAAGAAGACTTTTACGCCCAAGATTTCGTTGAAGGCGTTACGGCATATATAGATTCAGATGTTCAGTTCTCTTTAGAGAAAAATCATACTAATTTTTCATATCTTAGTCCTGACTCCACAAAAAGCTTAATCTGTCAAAAGCCTTCTCAAATATATGATACCAATGTGCGACCAGCAAATATTGATACAGGGAGTGCTGCATAATGGCTGGAATAGAATTCCATAATTACCACCTTAACGAAATATCCTATATTAGAAATAATAACTTCGATCCATCAGAGGGAACGATAACCCTTGATATTAAGCCTAGTGTGGATCTGAAATATAACGATAAAAGCAAAGAGGATAAGGCTCTCGTAAACTTTGACCTAATTTTAGGCAGCCTAGAAGACCCAAAAGCCGCCTTTCAAGTTGTTCTTAAAATGACTGCACACTTTAGCTATAACAAAGACGAATCAGATGGCAGATCTTTTGAGCAGTATTTGCTTGAAAATGCCACTGCAATCCTATATTCGTATATGCGTCCGATGGTTTCAGATATAATCATGAGAGCTAATGAGTTCCCAAACTATATACTTCCTGTGCTGAACGTAACGGCTCTACTTGAAGAAGGAAATAAAGAATAGCTTTACAAATGGCCACCTTTCCATAGGTGGCCATTCCTATGCATCCTTGGCTCTACATAATTTACATAACCCGATAAGAAACGCTAAAATTATAAAAACACGACTAATTTTATGGTTTACCTCACGCACTACACAGCCAAAGATTAGCACTGCAAGTAGGAGAAAAACAAAACGGATTTTAGTATATTTATTTTTATTACTATCTTTGCTTAAGAACCTAAGTAAAACCCACAACATAAAAACTACGATAGAAAGAATAATTATTTTATATTCATTTTTATGGACATCTCCCATAAGAATGAATATAAAAGGCAGGAAAGCCGCCTCAATATATTGTATAGCTACACTACTAATCTTCTGAAGTGATTGTGCACTACTTTCTTTTTTTCTTGCTCTATCTTGCTTAGCCTTTTTTGACTCTGAAAAACTAGTCTTTATTGGACTCTTAAAAGATCCGCCTTGATTCCTTAATTTAATATTATTCAAAAGCTCTTCACAAGCAACAACGTAGATATTACCAAATCCAATGCAAACCAAAACGCAATATAACTGCTGCTCAAAATTACTTATACAGCCAACCTTTACTAAAAAAGCTGTTCCCATAGTTATAACTGTCATATTATCCGCAACATACCTTATGATTTTTTCTATTATTTTCATAGTACTTACTTTATGCATTTTTTAAACTAGCAGCTCCATATCTCTGTAGCGTACTATACATCACGATTTCTTCAGCCTAGCTTTTATTAATTTCTAATTCTATTTCCTTGAAACAAAGCTCTTGAACGAATCTGCTCCTATTTCTCTTCTCTTAGCTAACATTTCTGTCCAAATTCGCTCACCTTGATCCAAGCTTATTAGCCTTTGTTCAAAGGCCTCTATTAAAATACCCCCAGCCGTTATGGGATCACTCTACATTTATTATAGGCTCAGAATCTTTTTTAGACCTTTTTAATTTAAAAGGAAAATAGTCTGGGGTTTCGAATTTGCTGTATATAGCATTTTCTTTCGAGAAATCAATCACGATATTTTCCAAGGCTGTATTATTTGAACTTGCCAAAAGGATATTGGACTTGAGAAGCTCTGGAGGAAGGATTGATATAGATCACTGGTCTTGTGTAGTATTATTGGTGATAGGTGTATTTAATGCCTTCTTCTCTAGACTTAAACTGCCTATTTTTTCAGCAATTTCTCGACTAGTCTGTACAATTAAATCTGCGAATACATCTTTTAATAATGTGGTTTTTCCCTACAATGTCAAGTAATTGATATTAAAAAAGCACCTAAATTTCTTTAAGTGCTTTGATGCGTCATATGGTATACAGTATATTTAACTCTGTGCTATTTTTTTTATTTGTGATTCCGGCAATACAGAATTTCTTAAAAAAGCGGGTTGATATTTTAGAATCTCATTTGCTTTTTCTAGTATATCATTGTCCACATTAACATAGTTATAATGATTTAAATTAATTGTTCCATCTTCATTTAAAGTAGTTTCAATAAAACGATACTCATTCATTCCTGAACATAATATAGTATCTATCAAAAGTTTTCTTGTTTCGTTCGGAGACATTCTAATGGATTTTAAACATCTTGATATTTGAGTTTGGTAATCTAACAATGTTATTATAGCATCAAATCCATCCTTTTTTAAACTATTTATCAAATATGGTTTCATTACAATATCTCCTCCTTCCTCTTAAATCATTTATACAAAAAAGTAACTAAAATATTATATAATATTTATTTATAAATTGCAAGCCTTCCAAAATTAATTCATGAGCTGTTTTTATATCCGTTATAACATGAGTATCCATTGAATTTTCTGACCAATGTGAATATGGATGTCTCATTTTGTTATAGCTACTATATAACTGATTAAGATAATCTATTTGATTAGAACTTAAGCCTACAGCAGATGAATTATATTCAAAATTTCCTGTTGTTTCATTTTCATCAAAGAAAGCAAAATTATTCCTTTTAAATTTGCCATCTTTTCCTGTTCTAGTTGTATTCTTACCCAATTTATCATGTAAAATTCTATGCAAATAAAATTCCATCGCTCTAAAAAGGGGTGTAACCAGACAAGTATAATCCGGCATATAGCCTGTTATTAGTGTATTAAATACTGAGGATAATAAAGTATTTCTAAGTTTTGTATCTTTATCATCAATTGGAAAATTAGGCAATAACGTAGAAAAAGCATTTTCAACCTCCAGCTTCTCTACTGTTAAATCATGATACGTATTTAGGACTTCTATAACAGCACTATCTGTTGGTAAGTTTTCAATCGCCAATGAAATAATTTTCCGAAACAGCAAACTCTGTTTCCCTTGAACGTAAGATTTATTACCTTTGTAGCAGTTAATAATCACTCGTTGACCGTCAAACACAAGTAACAATTTATCTAAGTAATCTTTTGGACTAGATTCTTCTACCTTAATTTTATCTTTAATATCTTCTTCATTGATTTCATTATTGAGTGATTCTACCATATTAAGCCAATCTTGCTTTTGAAAACCTATAAAATAGATAGATCCATCATTATATGTTTTATACCCTTGCGACAAGAGAGCTTTTTTTGCTAATTCATCCGCTTTTTCATTATACACAATTCCGCTATGAGCTTTTACATGCTCAAATTCTATATTTATCAACTTTGACTTCTCATCAAAGAATTTACTATATTCCTGTGAAATTTTGACTTTAGATTTCCATTCTTTCGTTGCCCACTTTTCAATGCCTTCATAATCATAAAAAATTTTTATTCTTTGTTTATTGCTTTCAATAGCCCATAAAATAGCTTGTTTAACACCTTCAATTTCACCTGCAATATTTCTTGAATCCATATAAGTTTTATCTATAAAAGCCTTATATAGACTGTCTTCTGATTCATTGGTTAAAAGAAGGACACCAAAACTGTATTTTTCTTTTCCATCTGCATCTAAAGAATGGCTGCCATCTACAAAAGCAATTACTTCTCTATCTCGTAAGTTCTTTATTTCCTGTTCTATTTTTTCATTTATTACAGATATTTCATCGGATACACTTTCACTTTCTTTTATTTCCTCACGAGACATATATCTTATAGCTTCCCCCTCTGTAGAAAAAGACTTGTACTCTGCACCTGGAAAGCCTTTCACCTGTTCTTCAGCCTGACTCCATGTTTGATAAATTCCGGGAATTTTTCCTACTCTAACAGCATAAAATTTTTTCTTTGCCATATAACATCACCGTCCATCTATATAGTTTTTAAATATAAATTAACATCATCTATTGTTCTTATTATAGCATATTTTTTATATAACTTCCATTTATACACCTTCTCCTTTTATCTTAATTTCTATACTTCCATGCCTTGATACTACAATTTTTTCCACCATAGTATCTACAATCTCTTTGGTGATTTTCCTCATTATCAGATAGATTAGAAATTTCGTTTGAAGGTTTAAGAATGCTCTCTTTTTCTAATTCCTCCTCTAGCTCTTGTTTCTTCAGTAAGAGATTTTGTTTTTCTTGTAGATATACCTCCTTCGATAATTCTTTCTTTTTGTACTTCTCATATTGTTTTTGCAAAGTAATGTTTATGTTATCACGTTCACAGGAAAGATTCTTCTTTTCCTGAATAGAAATTTTTGTGCTTTCTATATCTGCCTTTACAGGTATATTTTTTATCTTATCTGAAAGTATGTAATGTGATAAGACATATGTTACAGAAACAGATAAAAAAAGAGAGATACTCTGATACAATAAGTTTCAACCAAAAAACAAAGTATCAAAAGGAGTATCTCTCATGGCAAGTATAACCGAAGAAATGCGTTTTCGCCAGCGTCTATGTGAATACGCAATCAAATATGGCGTCACAAAGGCAGCAGGGTAGTAGAAACCAGTAGGGTTGCGGCTAGTACCGCAGCTGTGGCTTTCTTTGTTAGGCTTCCTTTCATGGTGTTGCTCCTTTCGGTCTGTGCGTTATATTGTTACTTTCATTTCATCACGCCCATATTCTTTTGCACGGCTCAGATGTGGGAAAAATGACATCAACACTTATATATGGTAAATTAAATACATGGAGTATTCTTATATTTTTCTGGGGAGGTACTTATGTGTGACAAATGGGATATAAAAAATAATATTTTAGACAGCTTTATATTTTATGAATTTTTAGCTGAAGGAAATTTATCTAAGGACGCAAAAATACTGACCTATGATAAAATGGAACACCACAAACTAAAAAAGCTAATGCATCGAAATGAAAATTACCCAATTAATAAAAACGCAAAATTAGCGTTATATTTTAATGTCCTGAGTTTCGAAAAAGTATTAAAAATCCTTAAAAGAGTTTACAGAATTAATATTGTAGATGAGGATATTGACTGGGAAAAAACTTTTGAGTATGCATTGGTTTTTGACTATAACCTCGAATTTATTCCAGACGAAACATTTGTTTCAATACCTTATTATATCTACAAAAATCAAAAAATCAATTATGATTTAACAGATTTAAAAATGTTAACAACAGAAATATCCGCACAAATTAAAATGGCTTACGAAGAATGTGAAAATGACCTTGGTAAGCTGCTACACTATCTTTTAAAATCTTCAAATGCTTTTATTAAGGCGGATAGTATATGTTTTGAAGTTTTTAACAGTAAAGCCGAAATGAACGCTAAATTACATTCTTTTTATCTGGAAGATCTAGAGACCGCTAAGCATTGTTCTCAAAATCATCTCCTTAAGCGATATTTTAGAGAAGCCTTACCAGACGAGAAAATTAATTTAGATAGCAAAACCCCTGAAGGTCAAAATAATATAAAAGAAATTTTAGCACCTTGTAATTATCCTCTTGGCCGTTTTCCAAGCGACCCATCGCATGCACCCAGTTTAATGCAACAGGTTGCGATCAATTTACGAAGTCAGGGAAAAGATTATCTTCTAACTGTTAATGGACCACCAGGGACAGGAAAAACCACATTATTAAAAGATGTATTCGCAGATTTAATTGTACAGACTAGTCGAGAAATTGCTGAAAAAATAGGCAGTTTAAGTCTAGAGAAGAAGGCATTAAATACACCTATCACCAATAATACTACACAAGACCAGTGGTCTATATCAATCCTTCCTCCAGAGCTTCTCAAGTCCAATATCCTTTTGGCAAGTTCAAATAATACAGCCTTGGAAAATATCGTGATTGATTTCTCGAAAGAAAATGCTATATACAGCAAATTCGAAACCCCAGACTATTTTCCTTTTAAATTAAAAAGGTCTAAAAAAGATTCTGAGCCTATAATGATGTGGGGATCTTTTGCATATAGAGGGGGAAATAAAGATAATCGTACTGAGTTAGATCATCGCATAGAAGATATCTGTAAAGAACTGGATGAAATTGCCACTGACAATAACGAGTACACAGAAGTTTGTGAAGAAATAAATCTTCAAAATACTTGCGAAGAGTTTAACCAGCTATACGATCAAGTTCAAAAAATGATTGATGACGCTCAAGATGCTTATACTGTGATGGTTCAAATGGATATAATGAAACAAAAAATAAATCACGAATACCCTGATCTTTTAGTTGTTCTCAAAGAAGATGTTGGTCAGATAAGTGTTAAAATTGATGAAGTAAGAGCGGATTTAGAAAAATCTAAAGAAGAACATGAAAAGCTCAAGCTAAATAAGCCTAAATATTTCGCTATTAAAAAACTTTTCAAGATAAATGAAGCAACAACTTATTCGAAGCAAATAAATTCTACTAAAAAGAAACAGTTTCAATTAGAGAAATGGGTAGAAGAGTATAGCTGTTCTCTCAATGAGAAAACAAGCCAAATTTCTGAATATGAAGAAAATCTTAGGCAATGTAAGCTAAACATGCAGCTATATAAAGAAAAATTAGCAGAATTGAAACAATCAAATACTCCACTCCTAGATTTTTCTCTACCTTATGATGAATTGGAAAAATCCGTGCCATGGTTTAATGATGACTTCAGAATCAAACAAAGTCAGCTTTTTACTAAAGCGCTTGAAGTTAGAAAAGCTTTTCTATATGAGTACAAGGAAGACTTAAAAACTGCCCGAAACGCACTTGACTGGGATAACAAAATAAGAATTCGGCACTGGGATGACGGTAAAGAGTTTCTTGTACATTCATGGAATTGGATTAATTTTGCTATCCCCGTTATCAGCACGACCTTTGCAAGCATGCATAATATGTTTGATTTCGCTGGAGCCAATACAGTACCTAATTTATTTATTGATGAAGCTGGCCAAGCTGCCCCTCAAGCTTGCATTGGTGGTTTGCTGAGAGCAGAACGCGTTATGGCATTGGGTGATCCTTTTCAAATAGAGCCGGTGAAAACGCTGGACTCACAAGTGCTAGGAATTTTGCAAAATCATTTTCGTGTATCTGACACATATCTAGCGCCAACAGCTTCTTGTCAAACTGTTTTGGATTCAGCCGGAAAATACGGTTTCCAAAAAGATGAAGAGACTTGGATAGGCGTTCCGCTGTGGGTACACAGAAGGTGTACTGACCCCATGTTTTCGATATCAAATGCCATTTCTTATGATGGTCGGATGGTTCTAGGAGTCGAGGAAAATTTTGGCATTGGAAAGTGGTGTGACGTAAAAGGAATAGCTAAAGATAAGTTCGTTCAAGCGCAAGCCTGTTACGTTATAGATCTATTGACTGAGCTAATAGAAGAAGGATTTACTAATAAACAAATATATATAATCACACCATTCAGGAATGTTGCCCAGAAGCTGAGAGAGCAATTAGGAAAAGCAGAAAATAGACATCTTATTGATTCTAAAAAGGAGCAAATTGGAACGGTTCATACTTTTCAAGGCAAAGAAAACAAGGTTGTTATTTTGGTTTTAGGTGCAGACGAAAACAGTAGTGGAGCTGCTGCCTGGGTTGTAAAAAAACCTAACATAATGAATGTCGCTGCCACACGAGCAAAAGAAAGGTTATATATTATTGGTGACAAGCAATTGTATGAAGGGGTTGGCGGGAAAGTTGTAAAAAACACTTTGCGTGTGATTAATAAATATAACCAAGATGAATCAGACGGGAGTTATTGATCCTCTACTTGATTGGACTGAGTGGAAAGACCGATTTGCTGTTAAAGAGGACCTGGCCTCAGTTGAATCTAAACTAAAAATAGAGGTAGTGCTAAGTGATTATTACCAACTTTGGCACTACCCCTATTTTTTATTAGTAATTTCCGAATTCTTAAGGAAGTACAACTGCAATTTGAGAAGCTTTAATTTAGCTTGCAAATAATTGGACATAACCCATGGTATCTCTAAAACCGCTTGAAATAGACGCTGTGCCAAGGTATTTACTGTTTGGATTTAAGATGTTTTTTTTATGTTCAGAAGACTTTAACCAGCCATCCATTGCAGAATCAGCATTTGCAATATTTAAGGGTAAAGCATACAAGTTCTCATTCATATTAGCATAGTTGCTAAATTGGGATAAACCGATATCATTGATAATTGTTTTTGGTTTGCTGCCGTCAGGTCTCGTATGAGGCTTCCAGCCATTAGCTAATGCATTCATATGGCTTTCGTAATCTATCACACCATATTCTTTTTGACTTTGATTAAATTCCCTCGCCCTAATCTCTGCCCCCTCACACAAGGCCGGAGATAACTTCACAGGCTGTAACCCATGCTCTGCCCGGGCAGCGTTCACTAATTCCAACATCCGCAGCTGGTCTGCTGTAAAGGGCTTCCGTGGTGCTTCTAGGGCCTTGTAGTACAGGCTCTTCTTGAACTCCGGCACATATCGCCAGAAGGCATTCAGTAGATCAATTTCCTCACTACTGAGGCCCTTTCTAGTCCTGAACTCCTCATACCTAGCCAGGTCTTCTTCTGTTTGCGGGCCTGACTTAGCCCTATCCTTTAACCAGGCTAATTCTTCGCTAGCTAGGGCACTCTTTTGTACCGGATGGGTATTGGGTTGACTCGGCGCATTCACTTCACTGGAGGGCTGCTGTGGTGTTACAGCTGGCTGAGAAGGGTTATTGGGCGTTACAGTAGGCGCACTCGGTTGGTTCGGTGCTGTAGCATTACCTGTTATCTTTACAATGCTATTGGCATTATCCCAATCTACCTTACCATAGGTTTCGCCAATCGCACGCAGTGGCATAACTGTCCGGTTACTGGAGGTAATATAGGGGGCAACATCCAGCTTTATAAAATCCGTACCTGCTTTCTTGTAGCGTAGGAAATAGGGCTTATCTGCATAAAAGGTATAGGTTTCGTCCTTGGCCGGGTTTTTTACAGTAATGGACCGCTTTTCGTTGTTCCATTCAACGGCCATATTTAAACCTTCCATGACGGTCCGTAAGGGAACCATCGTCCGACTGTCTTTAATAAAGGCCTTTTGATCAGTTTGAGGGATGGTACGTCCGTCTACTTGAATAGTAATGTTCCGGGCATAGCTTTCTGTTGCTTGTGCAGGCATGGGGGCAGTAGAGGCCACTAGGGCTGCGGCCAAAAGAGCGGCTGTTGCTTTTTTACTGAAGCTTCCTTTCATGAGTACACGTCCTTTCTATTCTTTATCTTGTTAGACTTATTATACCACGTTCATGATTTTATGTAAATAATTGATTGCAACAAAAAAGAGCCGGGCAAGTGCTCGGCTCTTGGTGTTTCTTAGATGGATACGGTCTTATTCAGGTCTGTTGCAATCCATACTTCTCTGTCTTGGTTATCCAGGACGTAGTTGTGCCATACGGCGGATTCTGTTACGGCTGGGTCTCTAGTATCGGAGAAAGTCCGGGTTGGTAGACCGTTGGTGTTGGGTTGGGTATCTCGACCGGTGATTTGTTCCAGTTCTTTAATGAAGTCTAGGCGGTTGAGACGGGTGCCTGTTCTGTCTGTGCTGTAGTCATAGCCGGGTAGGCCGGTGAGGCCGCAGGCTTTGAGCATACGACCAATTTGGTTACGGGTGGCTACAAAGCGGAACTGGGCGTTCTCTGTACCGAACTGAACGTAGTCTCGGTTTTCTTCCAGGGGTGGGGTTGGCAGGAGTTCGTATTGTTTGAGGGCGCCAATGCCGATCATGAAACGGACGGCGTTGTTGGCCCAGGCGTTATTGAGGGTGAGGGTGTTGCTGGCGTAGTCTCTCCCCTGCATGAGCTCTTGCCTTTTTTCGGCGGTAATGGACCGGGCGATAAAGGCGGCTGCTTCTTCTGTAGAGAGGAAGTTTTTATCTGTGGTTGCGTAGGGTCCCCAGGTACCATCTGTGTATCCGGCAGACAGGACGTGGTGGATCTTAGAGACGGGTTGTGGGTTATTGAAGCTAACGGTTACGTCTCCGGTTACAGGATCGTGGGATTTACTTTCTGCTGTGGCCTGGTTAACGTAGGGCTTGTCTGCTCCGTCGTTGGCGTGGAGAACTTTGAACTGGATGATAGCAGCTTTTCCAGGCTGGATGTCGCCTACTGGGATGGTGAGGGTATCTAACATGGAGCTGCCATTGGGTTTGTAGCTGAAGTCTGTCCCCCAGGCTTTAGGGACGCCATTAATGGTGAGGCTATCACGGTAGAAGGTCAGTCGAGAGGTATCCAGGACGTCTGTTACCTTAATGTCTTTCCAGACCTTATCTGTGGTATTGGTTAGCTTAATGGTGTAGGTGTTTCTAGCGCCATCTCTGGTGGAGAGGTTGATATCTCTCTTTTCGGCGGTCTTTTCGAGGGTAGGTTGGTCGTTGTTGGGTTGGAATTTACCCGGCACGTTACCCCCTCCCTCTTCCGGTACCAATACTGGGGGGACTTTCACTTTATCGTCTGTCGCACCTGCTGTACCGTTACTGCCGGTGGCATTGGCGGTGTTGGTCAAGGTTACAGCATATTGACTGCGGAGTTTGTCTAACTCGCTTTCAGAGGTACCTTTCTTGTAGGTGACTTCCTTGGCTGTTCCCTTTTTCACTTGGACAGTATAGGTCACTTTTACGCTTTCACCGGGAGCAATATCTCCAATGGGCTGGGTCACTGTGCTACCACCGACCATGGCTAGGCCTTCACCGTCTGTTTTCCCTTGTAGGGTGGGCTGGCCAATGAGCTGGACTTCGGAAGGCAGGGTATCTACCAGGGTAACATTTTTCCAGGTGGCATTCTTGGCCCGGTTACCTACTTCTACGGTGTAGGTGAGGTATTCAAGGTCTCCGACTTTATCCTGGTCGTGGGTCTTGAGTACATAGGGGCCGGCCTTGCCTTCAGGTACGACTACCGGGGTAGAGGGTAGGTTCCGGTCAGGTTCACCGAGGGTTTTCAGGACTGCCACGTTAATAATGGTCTTCCCTTCTGCTGCTTCTTTGACTTTAACGTCAAATTTGTAGACAGATTTTTCACCGGGCTTGAGGGCCTCGGGCTTTAGGGTTAGGGTATTGGTCTTGCTGTCGAAGGAGCCGTCGTTGGAACCCTTACCGTTCTTTTCGAGGTGACCAACATATTCCAGTTCTTCCGGGATGGGGTCTGTAATGGTTACGTTTTCCCAGTCGGCGGTAGCACTAGGGCTGTTGGCTACTTCGATTTCGTAAGAGAGGGTGTCTCCTACCTTGGCTTGGCTCTTATTAACAGACTTGGCCCCTACTCTGCCGTCAGCCTTGCCCTTTTCTACTACAGTAGGCCGGTTGACCTCTGCTTCCTTGGGGTTGGCATTATCAGCAGTACCGGTTGCCTTGTTGTAGATGGTCTTACCTTGAGCAGCTTCTTTAACTACGGTACGCAAAACGACTTCCGCTTTTTCGCCTGGCAAGAGGCTGCCCACTAGGACTTCAATAACGCCTGTTTTCATGTTATACACGTACTTGGCACTTACGCCAGGTTCGCTTTTACCTTGGGCGTCTGTCTTAGCAATGGTGGCGATACCGCCCCATTCAAGGCCTTGGGGGATAGGGTCCGTGACTTTCACATTGTTAGCTGCTACTTCTGCGTTAGCGTCATTGGCAACGGTAATGGTGTAGTCTAAATTGTCTCCTACCTTGGCTTCGGTTTTGTCGGCTGTTTTCTGGATAGAGAGGTTAGCCTTGCCTTCGTCAATTTTAGAGACCTTAGAGCCGCTTGAAACTCGCTCGGCATTGGTCCCTTCTGCGGAAGCAATATTTTCTACTCCCTTGCCATACCCAGTCTTATTAACAGTGACCTTAAAGACCACCTTTTTGGTCTGGTCAATCTTCACGTCACCGAGGTTGACAGTAAGAAGCCGGGCCTCCTCATCATAGGAGAAGTCACTATGGCCCTTGCCATCTACAGCGACAGAGCCTGCAAAATCTAAGGCCGGGTCAATGGGGTCTGTTACAACAACGCCCTTGGCGTCATTTTTAGACTTGCCATCTGTTTTAACCTTAACGGTATAGGTCAGGGTATCTCCTACCTTAGCTTCTTTCTTATTGACTTCTTTAGAGATATCGAGATAGGCCTTCCCATCTTTTACCTTGGTAATAGCGGTATCGTTTTTGCTCTTTTTGGGGTCAGTGTTGGTCCCTTTCCCAAGAGCTACGTTTTTCAATTCAACATTGAAAGCATCTTTTGTGACATCAGCATCAAAGGTAACCGTCTTAGATTTTTCAATATCAATGTCCCCTACCGGAACCTTGAGTTCCCGGGTCTGGTCATTGTATTCAACCTCATTAAAGAATTTGCCGTCAATCTGAACCGTGCCCGGCTTAAAGGCTAAGCCGAAAGGGAGGGTATCTGTTACGACCACAGCTTTTGCCTTGGTTTTAGATGTTTTGTCAGCCTCTACCTTGATGGTGTACTTTACCGTATCGCCAACCTCAGCATCCTTTTTATCTACTTTCTTTTCAATATTCAGGTATGCTTTTCCCTCTTGAACGACAAAGCCCTTGTCGCCGGTTTCAATTCCAGGCGGGATTGAATCATTACGATTGGGAAGTGGCTTATTCGGATCACCTTTCGGGTCTTTGTCCGGATTATCATTGTCTAAAGTCGGATCCAACTGGTTGGCACTTTTCATATCGACAATGTTATCACCAGTTAAAACAGCGATATTTTTAATTTCTTTATTAAAGGCGTCTTTATCAATGCGAGCCTTAAATTGAACGGTTTTGCTTTCCCCGGCTTTCACATCACCGAGAGCAATTTCCAGCTGTTTTTGACCTGTTTTTTCAGCCTCAGCCAGTACAAATTTATCCTTCTTACTGACCATGTAGTTCTTCATTCCATAGTCATGGCTTTTACCGTTGACAGTAACCGAGCCATCTACAAAAGTCATGTATTTCGGAATCGGATCGTACAGCTTTGCGTTTTGAATAGGACTGTTGGCCTTCTTATCATTTTTTACCGTCAACGTATAGGTAACTTCATCACCCGGGAAGAAGGCTTTCGCATCATTGGCGTCCTTTCCTTCTGCATCAGATGTTTTGGTTACGCTGGGAATAGGAACCCCTTTTTCGTAAACATAGGTAAGAACCTTAACATAGCCAACATAGTCAAATCCAACAATATCTTTCGGGGATTTAACTTCCTTGCCATCACTTACCTTTTTCTTGCGAATGATATTACCTTCAGTATCTACGTACTTCTCAATAATGACATTCACCTTGCCCTTGTTGTAATCCATTCCGTGCCACTCTTTGCGAGATTTACGGTGGTCAATGGTGGCCTCAAGGGCATCAGCGTAAAACCAATCATCTTCCTTGATGTCCGTGTAGGGATTTTTCACACCCAGCTCACGAAGCTTCTCGGTAGTCATTTGCCGGTCTAATACCCGGTTAATGATGGACATGGTTTCGGTCCGGGTAATATAGTTATTCGGCTTGAAAGAACCATCCGGATAACCGCTAACCCATTTATTGGCTGCGGCAAGAGCTACAGCGCTAGAATACCATTTCCCGGTAGATACATCGGTAAAAGCACCACGCTCTTCTTTTTTTCCACCGAATTTTTCCGGATTAAAGCGCGTGGCCAAACCTGCAAGCTCCGCACGAGTGATTGGCTCGTTCGGTCTAAATTTTCCTTCGGACCCAGCAATGATACCGCTCTTGTACATTTGCTTGACAGATTCATAGTACCAAGCATCTGCATTTAGGTCTGTAAAGGTTTTCTTTGACCAGCTATTGCTTTCTTTGGGATAGTCTCCATCGTATAGCCGATAGAAGACAGCTGCTGCCTCAGCACGTGAGATAAAGCGCAAAGGGCGAACTGTTTTATCCGGATACCCTACGATATACGGAATATCTTTAGTGAGGTACACATTGGTGATTTCTTTTTCGTAGGTTTTAAATACATACCCCGGGATTTTCTCTTCTCTAACGTCCCGGTCGTTGTCATCGTTGTACTGCTTGGACTCAGCCAGTTCTTTACCGCCTGAGCCGTTTACAAAGTTTTCGGTTACTCGCACCATTTTTGTCTTGTTTGTATCGTCAGCTAAAGCCTTCTTTGTTTCTGCTGCATTTGCAGTAGGCGATAGAATACTTGTCAGACAAAATGAAGCAAGTAAGCCTGCGGCTAAAAACCGCTTTAGTTTACTTTTTTTTGGCATCTTTATTGCCTCCCTTAATTAAAAAAAATTTGCGCAAATCATTTTTGGGGAAACTCCGATATTTATGCGTTATATCCTGAATTAAGAGAAACTAGGGACCAGTCAGAACCATACGACCACCTCCAAAAGTTCTTGACTTTACCATTAAATTGATTTTAAATACCAACATTGTGATGTGTTAATTATTTATAGTAAACCTTGTCTGAAAAACTATCCACCTTTCAATAAAATACCCAAGAAGTCCCCCACTTCAAAAACCTATGGTTTTAAGTGGTGGGTAGTTGACTGACCTATCAAGGATTACTCATATATCATATTACCATGTTCATCTATCAGCATCAACAATTATCTGTTTTTTTTGTCCACCGATTAATTCTCAAGGTATATGTTTTTCTCTTATGTGTGCAAGTTTTGCTGTTCATATTCCTAACTTCTGTTATAGTGTAATGGGCGAGAAAACCCACGGTTTTAACCGTGAAGCTGATAGCCCATTCTTTTTCAAATCAATGTAGATACTATTTCACCTAGTATCTACATTGATGATATAATATATTTCATGAAGAACAAGTACAAATATACCAAAACAACAGTGTCATTGAGCCAACTACTTACCACTTAAAACTATAAGTTTTTGAAGTGGGAGGCTTCTTGGGTGTTTTGTTAAAGAAAGGGGGATTCAACATTGAAGGTCAAAGCAATAGATCTTTTTTGTGGCATTGGCGGCTTAACCTGTGGGCTTAACCAATCCGGCATTAATGTCGTTGCAGGAATTGACTTGGATCCCTCCTGCAAATACGCTTATGAGACATATAATCACGCTGACTTCCTATTGGCAGATATTACCCAGCTTACAGGAGATCATCTAAACAGATACTTTCTCAATGCTGACTTCACTGTTCTAGCTGGATGTGCTCCTTGTCAGCCGTTTTCCAAACTCCAACAAGAGCATAAGCGGATGACACATAAAAGCTGGCCTATGCTCAACGAGTATTTACGGTTAATAGAAGAGATGCACCCCGATATCGTTTCTATGGAAAATGTACCAGACCTAGAGCGAAAGGATATCTTTGAGCACTTTGTTGGCCAGCTAAAAGAGCTTGGTTACTCGGTTAATTACAAAATAATTGATGCAGCTACGGTAGGCGTACCCCAAAGGCGCCGCAGATTGATATTTTTAGCTTCTTTGTTAGGGGATATCCAATTTGCTAAGTATCCCGAAAAGCACGTCACTGTTGCAGACACAATCTCGAAATTACCGCCCTTGATGGCTGGAAAAACGGATCCCATTGATCCATTGCACACCTGCTCATCTCTTGGCAACGCAAACCTCGAAAGGATCAGACATTCTACCCCGGGCGGTACTTGGAGGGATTGGCCAGCGAAACTACTTCCTAATTGCTACAAACGGACGTCTGGCCAAACATACACTTCTGTCTATGGTCGCATGAGCTGGGACGAGCCAGCCCCCACCCTAACAACTCAGTTTAACAATTATGGGACTGGAAGATATGGGCATCCTGAACAAGATCGAGCAATCTCAATACGAGAAGGTGCTTTATTGCAGTCATTTCCAGTAGACTACCCCTTCCTTGAACCAGAGGGAAAAACGTCTATTAAGGTTCTTGCAAGGCAAATCGGGAACGCCCTTCCTCCCCTCCTAGGAAAATATATTGGACATTCTATACAAGAACACCTGAAGGAGCAAACCAATGTCTAGCACATATCCGTACGAAATGAGCATTGATTTAAATGTGCTCAACCATCTTGGAATCAGCCTATACAGCAATGTACCAGCTGTATTATCGGAAATAGTGGCAAACGCATGGGACGCTGATGCAAGTAAAGTAAAGATTAACCTAGAAGGCGATGGGAGCAATAAAACAATAACCCTTGTTGATAATGGCTGCGGAATGGACAGAGATGATATCAATCAAAAATTTTTAACTGTCGGATATGCTAAAAGAGAGCATAACGAAAGAATTACACCAAAATTCAAACGTAAAGTAATGGGGCGTAAAGGCATCGGAAAGCTTTCTATGTTTTCAATAGCAGACTGCATTGATATTATCTCCAAAAAAGGCAATAATATTGAAGCCTTGCGGCTAAGCACCAAGGATATTGAGAATGCCATTAAAGGCGATGGTGAACAAAAATACCATCCCCTTCCGCTTGAATGCGGTAGCTACGAAACTCCAGAAGTAGAAGGCACCACCATCCGCTTGTCCCAACTAAAGAAAAATATAAATATGCAGACAGCAGAATACTTGAAAACCCGCATTGCTCGTCGATTTTCCATTATTGGCAGTGAAAAAAATTTTCAAGTGTTTGTTAATGATGTCGAAATCACAATTAAAGATCGTCAATACTTTTCAAAACTAGACTGCCTTTGGGATTTTGGCGACAACTCAGATAAGGCTCTCAACGCCAAACACTTCCTCCTAGATAACAAAATTAATGATGAATATACTATCCAAGGTTGGATTGGCTCTGCGAAGTCGTCCGGTGATTTATCCGAAAAGCACTTTCATGGGGAGGCAGAAAATCTCAATAAGATATCTCTAATAGTACGGGGAAAGGTGGCCCTTGAAAATATTTTAGGCGACTACCCTGAAGGTGGTCTCTATACAAAATATCTTATTGGAGAAATTGAAGCAGACTTTCTTGATTTAGATGAAGAGAGTGATATTGCCACAACAGATAGACAGGACTTTAACCACTCTGACCCTAGATTCACACTTTTAGTAAGTTTTTTGCAAAAAACATTAAAACAAATTTCAAATGAGTGGAATAGTCATCGAAAAGAAACGGCTATAGAAGATATTGAGGAATATTCTCCAAGGGTCAGGGATTGGCTTGAAGCGATGTCCCCGGATACAAGGAAATATGCTGAAGACCTCTTAGGCCATATAAACACTCTGACCGTAGAAACAGATAAGAAAAAAGAAATCTTAAAATACGGTGTTCTAGCTTTCGAAAAGCTAAAATACCAAGATCGCCTTAGCGAAATTTCTACAATAAACGACAAAAATCTAGACGCTTTAAAGCTTATTTTTAGTTCCCTACACGAGCTGGAAACTTTTTTCTATGCGCAAGTTGTTCAAGAACGGCTCGCTATCATTGAAAAATTCCAAAAAGCTATTGACCAAAATGACCTTGAAAAAGTACTGCAAAAACACCTTGCAAAAAACTTATGGCTTTTAGACCCAACGTGGAACTATAGCCAAGACACTGTATTCATGGAAAAAAGCATACCAACTGCTTTAAAGAAAACTTTTGACCACTTGAGCGATAAAGAAAAAAAAGGCCGGTTTGATGTTTTTTATCAAACGGTTGCCGGCAAATTCGTCATGGTCGAACTAAAGCGTTCCAGTGTAAAGCCCGATATTGGCACTTTGATAAGTCAAGTTTCAAAATACGATAGAACCCTTTCAAAGTGCCTACAAGAATTGAAGCAACCTCAAAATTATGAAATCGTCTTGGTCCTAGGAGCTCAAAATTGGCCTGAAATAGATTTTGAAAAATGTTGTCGAGCCTTAGAAAGCTATTCTGCTCGTATTGTTTTTTACGATAAACTGCTTTTTGATGCAAAACAATGCTATGAAGAATATCATAAACTACATGGAACATATTCAGAATCTCTAAAGCCGCTCATTGACGAGCTTTCACAACAATAGCATATAACAAGACCGCCAATCCTATGTATTACATAGATCGGCGGTCTTTCTGTTCATACAGTTCTCAAGGAAGAATAAAAAAAAGATAACCCCAGACACGTAGGAATTCTCGGCACCGAAGTGCTTACCCCATTATGGGACCCAGTGTTTCTCCTTCACAAGTTATCTTTTGTACTTCTACTTTATGGTTTACCACACAAAAATTCAATTGCAGGAATGTAAAGATTACTAATAACACAAAAAAACGCCCCCGGCGTGCTCCAACACACCGAGGGCAAACCGGCTTAATAAACGCTAAAACCTCATCCTACTTATCTCTATAATGTGATCCACATTGAACAATCTTAATGACATCACCATCAACGCGGTAAACAAGTCGATTAACCGCATCAATCCGCCTGCTCCAATAAGGTGCAAGATCGCCGCTTAACCGCTCAGGCTTACCAATGCCATCATATCCGTTCCGATCTATGTCCTTGATCAATAGTAATATTCGCCTTAAAGTCTTCTTGTCCTCTTTTGTCCAATAGATAAAATCTTCCCAAGCAGCATCAGTCCAAGACTTTATCATAAAAATCAACCTCATGAACCTCACTATTACCCAACTCCATTTGAGCAATAGAGCGTTTCAGCCGGTCTATATTTTCATCCGAATAAAAGGGATCAATAGACACCTCAAAAGGCAGGCGGTTTTCCCGCGTCATTTTCTTAGCCAAAAGCGTTACAGCCGTTGTCATCGTTAGGCCCAGTTCATTACAAACTCCATCAAAATTTTTCTTTAACTCATCATCCATCCGGACACTTATAGTTGTTTGAGCCATAATATCACCCCTTTTGGCTTTATTTTAATACAATGTAACTACATTGTCAACAACACATAGACCGGCCGTCTTTCTATTGATACCTACTTTATACTACTGCTACAGTTTTTCCCGTATTCTCTATTTTCAGAGCTCTCCCAGAATCCAAGCCTTTTTGTAACCCCAACTATTGACGGCAAGGCATAAAAAAGCCTGCTATTTTACACAATGTGCATAACAGCAGGCTTTTTTAATACTATCAAACACAACAAATACTATCAAACATAACAAATATTATCAAACACAGCAAATATTATCAAAATTTCTTAAAGCATATCTCTTCTCTTAGTATATTGAAAATGTTAAACAAAGTCAATACTTTTGAAACAATCTATGGCTGTAACCAATAACTATCCGGGCGCGCAATAAGTCTGGCATTATTATATGCCATTTCAGTAGTTAAACAAGTATGACCAAAATATACGGTTTTATCTTCACTTAGAGACAAAACCAACGCTAAATCAGGTTTATCTGGATTACTTAAATATAATGGTGCTAACAGCTGAATCTTCCCTCGATATAATTGAGGAACGATAGTCTTATAATTAGCTTCTATACGCTTTTTCATTGAATCAATCGCCCCTGTAATGAGATTTTGGCAAAACTCCTTTCCGTTATTCCTTAGATTCTCCGGTATTCTCATAAAATTTTCTTCATCATGAAGTATATGTTCCCATTGAGGAATGATATCAAGGTTTACATCAAAAATTAATGCACTAGGATTTTCAAAATAATTTGCCCTTTTAAGCGTAAACGCCTCATTGATTGATATATCAGAGAATTTTATTGTGTAACTATTATAAAACGCTTTGAAGCGCCAAGGCTGAAAACCCTCGATAGGATTTCGTTCACAACAAAAATAAATCGGTTGCCACACTTTATCGTATAACCCAGTATTAAAGCAAGCCCCTTCATTATCCATATAAACAAATTGTTGCTTATCGGACTCATCAGCCTTTTCTCTTTCTTCCCAAAGCTTTTCAAAGGTAAAATAAAGGTAGCTTCTCAAAATACCAAAATCACTTTTGCCAGCATAGCTCCATTTTTCCGGAGGTAATTCCTCGGTAGTCAAAGCTTCTAATTTTTTGTTAAAAAAATGATAATCACCAAGGTATGCCCATTCTTTTAGCTTCATAAACCATCACCTTTCCTACTAAACAGAATCTACTAAAGGACGTATACTAATTATTTTATATATTATACACGCCAATTTTTTGATACTCAACTCACTTCCACAAAAAGACCGCCAATCCTATGTAATACATAGACCGGCGGTCTTTCTATTCATACTACTTTATACTACTGCTACAGTTTTTCCCGTTTCTCTATTTTCAGCCTTTTTCCAAAGGCCTATCCCCTCTTCTCTAGGTTTCTCCCCTAGGGCTGCAAAAATATCTTCATATTTCACATCCGGAGGAAAGGTTGCCGGAGCAGCATAGCCTTTACTTACGAGGATGCCATTTAACATACCGGCCTCTACATCTGCTCGACTAAGAGTATCTACAATCGGCTTTTCCAGCCACACATAGCGCAATAGCCTGCCGTACCGGTCTGTATCTGATACATCTCTTTGCAGGTAAACCTCTTGCCCCTTTTGAAGCAAGGACTTGACGTAATCGGAGGCTTCTCTACCATAGAACTCAGCCTTGCCATACACTTCAGGGGTATCTACACCAATCAGACGAACCTTGTATTCTTCCCCTTTTATTTCTACAAGAAGGGTATCGCCATCTACAACACGAACAATTTTAGCTGTAGTTATCTGATCTACATACTCTCCGGTAGCCTTTGGCTGCTTACCTAAGATATGGAACTCTTTTGCCTTATCACCAAGGCATCGGTCTGTTTGAACTGTCTTATCGGGCTGTCCATGCAATAAAGTCAGAAGGTCCGTACTCGCCCCAACATAGCCAGTTAGAGCTAAAATAGCACATAGGGTTGCAACAAGGAATGTTTTTAATTTTTTCATATGGAAGACACGCCTCCTCTCTATACAACATCCGTGAACTACTCGGCAACAAGTTACCGAGCTTCTTGCTTCAATCATCACTGCTTTATTGATACAGACTGTATTAGTAAGTCTTACACGATGTCCACAAGCGTTAGGTTTGGCTAGTTCCTAGCCTACCAAGTATATGACTCATGCCATTTTCAGTAAGCACAGGCCCTCAATTTTAATATTTAGAGCTGCGTTTTGATCGCGGCTCATGATAAGCCCACAAGAACACATTATTGTACGAATGGAGATGTTTTTTAACTCAGGGTGCCGCCTTCCGCAAGCATGGCATATCTGACTAGATGGAAACCATTTATCAACCTTGACAAAGTGTTTGCCCCTATCAGACAACTTATAGGCCAGCATATTAAGAAACATCCCGTAACCATTATCCAAGGTCGCCCTACCGTTACCAAAGCCTTTATTAGACATAGCCTGCATATTTAGGCTTTCGACACAAACGATATCATACTGATTGGCTATCTCAGTAGATAATTTGTGGAGATTATCCAGGCGTTGATTGGCAATATGCCTATGGATTTTATTGATCTTGATAAGTTGCTTCATGTAATTGTTGGATTTTTCTTCACCTTTTTTAGCTCCTTGCATTCTGGATATTTTTCGTTGTGCTTTAGCAAGTTTTTCGTGATTTTCCCGATAGTATTTGTGATTAGATCCAACGTTTCCTTTGTCATCAACATACAGTCCACTGGAGACATAATCCAGTCCAACAGCGTTATCTGACACAGGAATGGGGATAATATGGCTCTCATACTCATAGAGAACTGAGGCATAAAATTTCCCGTCTCTATCTTGAGAAATGGTAGCAGACTTCAAACTCCAGTTAGGCTTAGCTTTTCTATGAATGACGGCCTTTACTCTACCAATTTTTGGCAATTTAATGGCTTTTTCCAATACAGCTACAACCCCTTTTGATTATTGGTTGTATATGACTTTCTACTGCGTTTTGCCGATTTGAATTTCGGAAAGCCATTCAGTCTTTTGCGACTTTTATCAAAATGGGACTTCATTGCCCGCTGTAAGTTTAGTTGTGCATTTGCAAGGGCAAGACTATCTACTTCCCTGAGATAGGGGTACTCTGCTTTATACATGGCAGGGGTTTGATTTCCGAATGATTGAGTGAGCTTGTAACTTTCAATTTTATCTGCAAGCATAAGGTTATAGACCTTCCGGCAACAGCCAAAAGTCTTTGAGAACAAAATGGCTTGCTCTTTAGTGGGGTATAGTCTGTATTTTATTGCTTTGTTCATAACTGACTACTCTCTTGTCTTTCAATATATTTGAGGATATTTTCTTCAGATGTTGACCCTATAGTTTCGCAAAAATAAGAACCATTCCAAAGCTGTCCTTTCCAGAGGGATTTGCGTATCTCGGGAAATTCTCTCAGTAAAATATTACCGCTTATCCCCTTGAGATACTTTACTATCTGTGTTACAGATATTTTGGGTGGAGCAGAAACAAAACAGTGTACATGATCTGTTTCTCCAACCTTACAGCCTGCAACAGTGAACCCCTTATTTACGGCTATGACATGCAATAAGTCATATAACCTAGAACAGATTTCAGGAGTAAGCACCTTCCTGCGATATTTAACACACGTATCAGGGAAAACAACCTTATCCCAATTTTTAAGCAAAAGACTTATGGTTTAACCGGGTCCAAACCTTGGCTTTACCGGCCTTGTCATAGTCATGGCCGTTGCTGGCTTCCATGATATCCCCATACCACCAAGCGTCTTTATCCACATCTTTATAAGAGACAACTTGACCTGGGTTCTTGGCGATCCAGTCTAGGTCAGCCTTTCGCCCCAGCATCCGGTTGGTGATTGAGGTCACCTCAGCCCGGTTAATCTTATTGTTGGGCCTAAAGGTCCCGTCAGGATAGCCGGAGAGCCAACCTTGACTCGACGCCTTGGCAATGCTGTTATAGGCCCAGTTGCCCTTGGCCACATCAGAGAAGCTAAGGGGTTCTGTCTTGGTCAGGTCAGCAAAACGGGCAGCAATCGAGGCGAACTCAGCCCGTGAGATAGGATCGTTCGGCTTGAAGGTTCCATCCGGGTAACCGGAGACAATCCCCCGATAGCTGGCGTAGGCCACAGAGTCAGCGTACCAGTCGTTGGCCTTGACGTCCTTGAAAGACTTAGCTTGACTACTTGACGCAGACTTATTGTCTAAGAGTCTTACAAACATGGTGGCCACTTCAGCCCGGGTCATTTCTTTATTAGGTCTAAAGGTCTTATCTTCATAGCCCACCATGTAACGGTAGTGGTCACGAGTGTTTAAATCTTTAACGGACAAGCTAGACTTATTGTCTTTGTTTTTGTTATCTTGCTTGTTATCTTTATTGTCTTTGTTATCTTTGTTCTTATCGCCATCTGTCGTTTTATTCTTGTCGGTATTGCTCGGAACAAAGCCGGACCCGCCACCGGATGACCCGCCGGAGCTTTTATGATTTTTATCATTCGGTTTGTCAGGCTTAGTTGTTTCCTTTTTCTGGACGGTCTTAGTCACTTTAGTAGGCGTCTTATTGTCCTCGGTCTGAGTTACAGTAAGCTTGTCACCCTCAGCAAGTTTTTTACCATCAGGCAGATTAACTTCCCAGAAACCGGCAGAGTCAACTTTGGTTTGACCGATAGTATTGTTTGAGTCGTCCTTAATCAAGATAGAAGCGCCTGAAACACCTTTACCGGAAATCGACTTGTCCGTGTCATAGACCGAGTTTACTTGAGGCTCGCTGGAAGTATTTGAAGCCTTCTCGACCGTAACGGTCGTGTCTGTCGGTGCTTTACCTGTTTCCGTTTGCGTTACAGTAAGCTTGCCACCTTCGGTAGGTGTCTTGTCTTCAGGCAGGTTTGCAGACCAATTACCCTCTTTATCGACAGTGGTGTTAACAATAACATTACCGTCCTGGTCTTTGATCATGATACTAGCCCCGGTTTCCCCTTGGCCTGAGACTTTCTTATCGTTTTCATGAACCGGGTTTACCTTGGCCGGACTAGAAGCGTCCAGTGCCTTTTTAACAACTAAAGGCTCAGTTTCTGTTTTCAAAGACCCTTTACGAACTTTAATAGTCTTACCATTGTCTCTATTTATATAAAGGGGGTCTCCGTTTTCAAGATTAGTGGTCAGATCATACTTATCAAAGTCGGCATAGGGAACGACCTTTTTACTTTTATTCTTATAAGTCAGGGTCACAGCTAATTTGCTAAGGTCCAACTTGTCCCCTTCACGATAAGTCAAATTAGGTTGACCGGCGACTTTAATACTCGTGGCAATTTCACTATCTTTTTGGTCTTTTTGGAAACCTTCGTCCTGGACCCAAGTGACATCACCGGTTGGCGCTTCACTCATTCTTTGAAAATACAGACTAAAATCGGTAGGGTGATCCCAATATTTATCCAGTTCATATTTTTTGAACATATCTTTATCATAGGACCGGGCATAGCCAATATGCTTATAGGCCTGTACCCAAGATGTATCTACATTATACATGCTAGAACCATCGCCAAAGGGTTGAACGCTCGTAATGGTACACTTTGCAAGTGGCCATCCGCCTCTAGCTAACCGTCTTTCATGATTGTCCTGATGCCCATCATTCAGATAGTAAAAAGTGTCACCAACCTTCCTCTCGCTTAATTTCTTTGCATTTGAACCGACTACATAGTTGTCACCCCACTTTTTAGTAAATTTTATGCTGTCATATCCTAAATCCCAATAACTAGCCCAAGAAAATCCAATACCGTGCCAGGTGGTTGAGTTAATCCACTCGATTTGGTCTTCTTCACCCGGTGCGATATCCGTTGAATAGACCTTCCAGTAATAGATTTCGTCATTTTGGTCCGGCTCTTTGGCATTTGCCGGTGAAACAGAACTTCCAACCAACAAGGCAAAAGCCAGTAATATGGCTATTTTTCTTTTTAACATAGATTTATCATCCCTTTCATTGCGACTGATTTTTAGTTAACGTCTTGACAACACTTTTCTTTAAATCTCCGGCCTTTTGCTTTTCTGTCTTACTGCAATCATAATAGATTGGTCTTCATCAGTCCTATAAATTACATTATTTGCATCAGGGCCGGACGAAGCATCAAAACAAAGCAAGTCACCATCTTGTGGCTTAAATCCATCAGCCCAATAAACTTGTTGAAACTCATCGACCTTATTTAAAGTTGCCTTTTGGGTAAAGATTTCCTCACCGCCTCTGAAAACCTTAACAGTAATTTCTGTGTTTGGTTTTTCAGACATGACTGTAAAATAAGGCTCAACAAAATGGTCGTCCCTTACCCAAAAGGAAATTGCTTCATAGGTGTACTTTTACATGGACTTATCACCAGTACTCGGACCGATTTTAGAGGGCGTATCTGCTCCATATATGAGTCGATTTCCATAAGTTGTCCCATCTTCTTCCGCTTCAAAGTCAACAAAGATAGTCGTATTCCTAGGTATAACAAAGGGTTGGCCATCTTTAGTAAAATGAAAGCGCTCATATTCGTTAAGCTTACTAGACGAAAAAGACTCTTGGTGTAAAATCTCACTACTGCCGTCCCTTACAAAAGTAAAGGTATACTTCGTATTAGGCATCCAGCTTTTAAAATCAAGGAAGTCTTGATTATAGGCAATATTTTCACTATAAACAAAGGTTCGAACGACATGCTTATGGTCGATTTTCGACTTTCGTTCAACCCCATCCTTGTCTTTGTAGGAAACCGTCATATCAAAACGATAAATATCTTGATAGGGTAAACCATACAAAATCGTTTCGTACTGATTAGTTCCGTTAGAGCTTATAGAGTAATCTCTATCCCCACTGTCTCCATTGTTATTATAATGAATATGAAGATTAATATCCCCGACAGGCACACTGGGCAGGTCTAAGTTAAACTTAATCTTGGTGGGATAAATAGAATTAACAGCCGTCCCCCAGGGCTTGGCCTTGTACTGGGCGGTAGCCGTCATAGACTTAGCCATGGGAACGACATCACCAGGTTGGTGAACTTGGTCACTACCGTCTAACTTCCAGCCTGCAAAGTCGTAATACTTATTATTAAAGTTGGGCAGGTCCGGTAGGCTGGCATCCCCTCCGGGATTTGCTGTAAGGGCCTCAGGCATAGACGTATCAGACAGGTCACCCGGGTTAAAGCTTAAAGTGACCTTATCCTGGCTAGTTCCCGGGTTGGGTTTATCAGGGGTAGGTCTATCCGGTTTACTGGGTCTATCCTTGTCCTTACTGGACCCCCATTTTAAATTAGCCTCATAGATAAAGGTCACCTGCTTGGCATAGCCAGCATAGTTAAAGCCGAAGATCTTCTTATAGGCCTTGGCTTTTTCGCCTGTGTAGACCTTCCGGTCAGCAATTTCTTTCCCGTCTGTGTTCACATAGACCTCAGTTACCTGGTCCAGCTTGTCATAGGCCGACCCGTGCCAGGCTTTTTGCTTGTTCCTGTGGTCAACTGTGGCTTCCAGGACGTCCGGATAAAACCAGTCATTCGTTTTCACATCCGTATAAGGATTGGAAACTTTCAGTTCCCTTAAGGTCTGCCCGGCTACCCGCCGGTCCATGGTCCGGTTAATGACCGACATGACTTCTGCTCTAGTGATCAGGTCATTGGGTCTGAAGGTCCCGTCCGGATAACCGGAGAGCCACTTGTTGGCCGCCCCTAAGGCTACAGCATCCGAGTACCACTGGCCATCTTTCACATCAGAAAAGGCAGCCTTGTTGGACTTATTTCCTGCAAAGCGGTCAGGATTAAAGCGGGCGGCCAGGCCGGCCAGTTCTGCCCTGGAAATGGGGTCATTGGGCCGGAACTTGTTATAGCTTCCGGTAACCAGGCCCGACTCATACATTTTCTTAACCGGTTGGTAGTACCAGGCCTTGGCATCCAGGTCTTGGAAAGTATTACTGGAAAAAGACTTGGCCTTTTCAGGGTATTGACCATCATAGAGCCTATAGAAAATAGCCGTTGCTTCGGCCCTGGAAATATAGCGTAAGGGCTTGACTGTCTTATCGGGATAGCCCACGATATAGGGCAGGTCCTTGGATAAGTAGACGTTTTCTTGATTGATGTTGTAAGTTTTGAAGTGATAACCGTTGATATTGGGCGCAGACACCTGGTCTGACTTCCCCTTATACTTGTCCGGTCCCATTAAATGGTTCTTATTGGCCCCGTTCAGGTAATGCTCAATAATTTGATTGTTTCTTTCTGTCCCCTGGGCCTCCCCAGCCATAGCAGGCAATGCTGGGTAAATGCTGGTAAAGCAAAAAGCAACCATAAGAACAAAAGGCAAAATATGTTTTATTCGTTTAGACATTTTATTTACCTCCTGGCTTTATCATTTTGATGTGTTTGTATTTTATATTAAACATCGAGGTTTAAGTATTCTACATTTCAATCAAGCACACCAGCGCACGCTCATCATTACTCCGATTAGCGCAGGTTGATAGGATTATCGCCTGTTTATTTTCATATAGCTCTGTTTCTGTTTGAATAACAGACCTGTTTTTTAATCCTTCGAGGTAGCTTAGGTAGTCCTCATCCGCGACATTTTTATATACGGCATTGACTTCAGCCGAGTTTTTAGCATTTAGCAAAAAGGCTGAGAAAACCTTGTAACGCCGTTTAATTCCACCCTCAGCCTTATAAAATTCAAAAAAAGGATGTTCTTTAACGTAGTTTGGTTCATCCAAATACTTGTGCAATAGAGAAAACTTAACCGGGTTCGTATAACTCTGATTGTGACCATATAGGATAATATTATTACCGGAATAAATCTTTGAGCGGTAATCAGCAAAGATAGTACCGTATTCTGTAGCCTGACCGTCAAAGCGCTTGTCTAGGTAAGTCTTATTATTCCCAGTCTGGACGACAGGATAGTTAATGACCGTCCCTGGCAGCCTTATCCATCCCACAGTATCAGGGTTACGAGTCTTTAGGGCTGCAAAATCAATATCCAACAGAGAATCTTTCGTTTGTTGAGTGACCGCTTTGCCCAATCCTTTATCAAAATTCATCTCCTCTCTATTTTGCATATGGGCATAACCGGCAAAGGATATAGCTACCACAGCTAATAGCAAACAAGCTATTGAGAGCCATTTAGAAGCGGAAACCACGACAGATATTCCTCTTAGCGTATTTGTTGTAGATAGCGTAGAAAGCACCGCTTAAAGCAATGAGGACAGCACTAATAGCGCCAAATACCTTTGCCTTGTCGGTAAGTCCTGTTTGCGGAACGCTGTCGCCATTACCGAAAAAACCGGAACCATTGCCACTTGCTGCTCCGCCGGAAGAACCACTATTTATTTGTCCGGCTACAGTCTGAAAACCGTCTTGCTTAGCATCAGTAGCCGTCGTTGTTTCGCCTGCAACATTGAAGTCTGCATCAATGCTCACAGTATACTTTTTATCGTCTTTAACATATCCCTCAGCAGGTTTTGTTTCTTGGTAGGTGTAAGTTCCTGCAACACCCGGTGAAAAATACACCCGGCCTTTATCGTCAGTCAGCTCCTTAAAGACTTCCTTATTATCCTTATCCCAGATAGTGATTTCAGCACCTTTAATGACGTAACCTTCTTTATCTGTCCGAGTGAGCACGATAGTGCCTTCTTTTATGCCTTGCTTTTCCTGAGCAGGTTTATTTTCGTCCTTTTTATCGGTTTCTTGTACGTCCTTTGGCTGGGAAGTCATTTCATTACCTTCTTTATTGGCAGATGTCTCATGCCTATCACCGGCGGACTCTTTGCTATATTGTTCATCTGTAATTTTTTCATATTGCTCCGGAACCGGGTCTTTCATACCAGACAGGAGTTCTCTATAAGCCACCAGCGTGGCGTATTGTTCCTTGCCGGATAAAACCCTAACCGTATCCCGGCAGGCTGTTAAATCCTTACGAGAGCCGGTAGAGATCTCTTCCTCAATAACCGTGGCAGCCTTTTTTAAGCTCTCTTTTTCAACAGGGCTAAATTCACTCTTTGTGGCTGTCGTGTAATATGCCAATGTTTTATCCAGCTTACCTCTTAATTCATTAGCACTCATTTCTACAACTGCTGCTTTATCTTGATTTACGCTTTTATCTGATTGGCTAGCATCTTGCTCAACTGACACTTCAGAGCTTTCATGGCTAATTGTTGCCTCGCCTGCCTGTGCCGAAATGCTAAAGATTGGCGCAAGCCCCAGCATTACTACTAAAACCACCGCCGAAAAATTTTTCTTACTAGGCATATTAAAGCCTCCTTTCTGCAATATATGCTATATTTATCACTTACTAATTAAACGGTCTAGAAGAAACGCTCGCCTTTTGCGCCGTTCACTGGCACACCTACCAATAGCCAAACCCAAGAAAGTTAAAGCAATTATTTTCTTTTTACTTACTGCCACATATATCACCTCCAGAATTTTAATGGCTAAGGATTACACTTCTTTTTGATCTAAAAAAGCAATTGCAGCCGTAGATGCTTTAGCTAATTGCACCAGATTATATCGCAACTCTAAGAGCTTGGTTTCCTTGAGATTATCCCAAGGAATATCCGCTGTATCGTCAAAAGCGTCACAGATATTATTTAGATAGGCACCTAGGTTTAAGAAAAAATCTTCAGGGTTGTTCACAGCAATATTCTGAACTTCTTTGTAACTGGCACCAATGATGCCTTCGTAATCAAACCATGTATTCACGCTTTTCCCCCTTATCAAGAACTTTTATGCCGTCTAGTGACGCAATAGTTATATTTTCGAGACTCTCCCCATAAGAAAGAAGCTTTTCAGCCCTTTCGAGCAGGCTATAATTTATTTCATAATCCTCGCTTTCCCCAGACCTTTCTTTTAAAAAGCGCTCCCTCTCACCGGGATTGCATTCTATATTGATTACTGCCTCAAAATCCACCGGCACCCTGATTAGGACCTTGCCCGGAAATTCTGAGCAATCATATTCAAAGCTGTCGCTATAGGAAAGAGCTTTTATATCAACCTGATCCGAAGCCATTAAAGAATAGCGCAACATCCGTTCAACATATTCTTCAGCAAAATCGCTAGCCCCTGACATGTTTGGATAATCTTCGAATTCTCGGAGAATCTGCTTATACACATCCAGTCTTATCTGAGCTTCTGCGCTTAAACTCACCTGAAAAACAGGTTTTTCAAATCTATCCTCAAAGTCATCAAAAAGCTTAGAAAAATCGTTTTTTTCGATGATATTAACGCCAATAAAGGAGGCTTCTTGATAGCCCAACACCTTTATTCGTTTACTAAGCTCTATGGATTGTTGCATATTATCAATTACCTTATTAAGAAAATCTTCCGTGCCCTCCAATCCTACTCCGAGGAAATCTTTACATGCCTCATTCGGTACAAACTCTACAACGATTACCTTAAATTGTACGGTTACGCTTTCCGATTGACCCGATTCAACTCTTTCTATGGCTTTCTTACAGCCATCCGGATAGTAAAAGGTTTCTAGGAAAACATCTCTTGAGGATTGAATAGCATCTTTGACCTGCCTATAAATGGTTCGATTGTGCCGGTCTTCAGATTGAGCCACTACTTTTATTTCAGTAACGCCCATAATCTCTGCGGTAATTTTTATGGTCATATCTTACCTCCTGCCTTAAAACGGCAGCTCCGCCTGCTCCGTATCTTCTTCAAAAGGCAGGTCTTTCGGATCATATCCAACCTCTACCCCCGGCACTTCTGGAACCGATTCAGGTGTCTTTTGACCCTTAGCCCGGTAGTCTAGGAACTTAATTCGATTAGCTAATACTTCCGGACTAATCCGGCGAACGCCTTCCTTATCCTCATAGGATTCAACATGCAGCTCACCTTCTACAGCGACCATGCTACCCTTGTGCATATATTTAGCTAATGTTTCAGCAACACCACGCCAAGCAACCACCCGGATGAAGTCCGTATTCTTTCTACCCTCAGCCTGATAGGCGCGGTCTGTAGCTACCGTCACTCGACAAACAGCGTTACCACTTTGAGTGAAGTTTAATTCCGGGTCAGCGGTTAAGCGACCAATGATTAGTATTTTATTCACCTTGTAACCCTCCTAAAATTTATGCTTAATCCCCGCATTATCTAAAGCGTTTGCTATTTCCCTATAGCGTTTTTTCCCAACAGCTTTTATTCTCAGTAATTCCTCCGCTGACAGGCTGACTAGTTGAATTATCGTATGGATACCGCTTCTACGAAGAGCATTATATGCACCTGTTGACAGATTTAAGCTGCTTAAAAGTAGCTCCACAAGCCTCACACTCCCTTTACAAAAACCATCCATCTTGTTTTTGCTCTTTTATCTCCAAAAAGCGGCTTCCTTCCTATGGCTGCAAGAAACTCCTTGGTTTTGATCTGCTCCTCGCACCACTTAACGATTAATGTGCCAGTGGGCTTTAGCACACGAAGACACTCTTCAAAACCAGCCTTTAAATCAGACCTCCATGTCTCCCTATTCAAAACACCATACTTTTGTGCTAGCCAGCTGCTCTGCCCAGCTTCTATGAGGTGTGGCGGATCAAAAACGATTAAATCAAAAGTATTATCCGAAAAATCCATGCGGCGGAAATCCCCGAAATGACTGGGACTAACAGTGAGCTGACGACCATCCGAAAGAGTCGTTTCTAGGCACCGGTTATCCTGAAATATAACATCCTTCCTATCCTTCTCCCACCAAAACATCCGGCTGCCGCAGCATGCATCTAGGATTTGCACGGGTATCACTCCTCCAAAGCGTCATAGTCTTCCGGCGTATGACCAATAAAATCCCTATTTGTAGGCACTCTACCGTCACCAGAAGCCACTGCTGCCCACCTGGGTTCTTCTACGGGAACATACGCATCGTCAAGGTAATCAAAAATACCTGAGTTAAAGAAGGTAGAGCCGTTCTGGTAAGCTCTCTGAAAGCTGGACTTGGAAACTTCATCCTTGTAGCGATTAATAGCCCGTCTAATTTCTTCAAAACTGTATTGCGCAAGAAGCTTACGCTTTTTATCGGACACACGGTGCTTACCACGCTTGACCGGATATAGTGCCCAAACTTGCTCGAAAAATTCGTTTGGATCAACAGAAATACGAGTAACCTTTGGAGCAATGGACTTATCTTTTACGACATACAAATTAGGAAAGGAATAAGTGTTTGCATTTCTTACACCGTGTTGACTCTCACTTTCCTTATGTATAGACGGTTGATAATCTTGCAATTGATGATCTTGCCTTAAATTATTTGAATGTGCTGTGCCTACTGTCGAATGCGGCCCTGATTCCGGAGGCTCGTAATGCACCATCCCGGCTTCATACCCCGGCATCCATTCAGCTGCACTCATTGGGCCAAAATATACAGCATCTTTCCTAGGTCTGCCGCCTTTTTTACCGTTTTCCTGACTTGAAACCACTTTTTTATTGTATTTCGCAAAGTCTTTGTCCAATTGTGTCTGGATAAAATAGAATGCCATTATTACCAAATCGGTAGAACTCATAACTTCTTCCCCTCGGACATATTGGAGAATCATGGTAAAAAGATCGCCTCGTTCAGGCCGTGATAACATTTCAATTTTCTGTGCATAATCACTATATAAAATAAAGCTCCGTCTATACATTACAGGCACCCCCCGGAAAAATTATAATAAAAAGAGCTGAGCATAATTTCGCTATCCGTTTTCCATGAGACCGGATCAATAATATCATGCTCCATAAGCATATATACCATGCTTTGACATTCGTCTGTATCAAGCTCCAGCTCACCTGCCAGATAGTCCCAATCAAGGTTGTCTTCGCATTTGTAACGTGCATATGGCTGAGAATTAATAAATTCAGAGAGTTTGCTCCAAAGCTGGAGGCCCTCTTCTCCATATTCTCTGACTAAAACTTTCTTCGCCTTATCTGTAAAGGCTGAATCATCCAAAGACTCCACATCGCGGTCAATCTGGTTGCGAATCATTGTAAACAAAAGCTCCGTCTTTTCAGCCATCTCAGGAACTTCTTCACCCTGTACGTGGGCAAAGATGGCCGTAAATAACAGCCCTCTCTCTTCGTTATCATCAAGCATTTCAATAGCATCTGCATAATCGTTAAATAAACGGAAAAAGTTAATTTGCATGGTTTTTTCCTCCTAAGCGCTTTACCGGTCTCTTTTTTTCAGTTTTAGTTTCTTGATATATCTGCTTTAATTTATCTTCATTCACGGCGTACCAATTGGTCTGATCCCGCCCATCTAAATTGAATTTATCAACCAGAATAAGGTCTTTTTCCCTAAGCCTGGTAAACGTTCTTTTAAGCGTATCAAAAGTCAGGAAGCTAAATTCATCCTCCTGCCATTCACGCATTGGCTTATCCACCCAATATCTACCCTTTTGGAAGTTTCTACCAGCTATTTTATTTTCCTCAATCCTCACAGAAAGCACTTGCAGAACTAGAGCCTCTTTCAAACCAACGGCCCTAAAAAGCACTGGATCAAGAACAATACTTGGACCATTAAGCATTTCTTTAATCATTCTTTCAAAACCCTTTCCCTACCTAAAATCTTTACCGGTGATATCCTGAATAATTTGTCTGAGATAATCATTTTCAGCCCTACTAACAGACCGAACGCCATCATTGCCATAAGAAAAAACAACCATTTTCCCTTTTATCAGCCCCAAGGCAAAGGTACTTCCGATTAAATTAACATCTGCTCTCTTATCCGGCTCTTCCGGCATTAGGGCTACAAACCGATCTTTTAAGTCACTATGCGCCAGTCCTATAAGTCGGCATTTACCATCAGGGGAGCCTGTTAGATATTCTGCTGCCTCAGACATATTTTGATACCGCCATGAGCCATAGTTGCCATGCTCGTCTATACGAAAACCGAATGTATAATTGTCCATATTTCAACCTCTCTTACTCAAACGCCTCAACAAGTTAATCTTTGCTTTTTCAAATCCCAGAACTCCTATGGCTGCCAGCATGGCCCACATAGTCATTCTCCCTAGCCCAGCTAAAAGCGAAAGGCTAGAACTATCTACTCTCAAGGCAGAATACAGAAACATGAAGGCTGAAACCCAAAATAAAACCCGAGCGACTAGCATTAAAGGGCTAGACACCATATTCACTTTTTTAGGCTTATCAGAAGCCGTATTTTTTGATATACTGTCTTCGGGTATTCTAGGGAGTACCTTTTTTCTTGCTCCACATTGGCGGCCACCTGTGTGGAGCATTTTTTTATTTATCGCACTCATTTTAGGCTCCTTTCTTGCCGTCTTTTAGATCGATTTATCTTAACTAACTGCGCCCTATAAAGAGCGGCTATCCGTTCTAAAAACTTGATATCATTTTCCCTTATCGGCAAGGCCTTATCGTCATAAGACCGCCACATAAGCAGCTTCCCATAAACAGGAACTCCGGCCAATCGGCTGCCAACAGCATTATATTCTCGGCCTTTTTCTTTAGCTTCCGGGTCTACCCAGCAAATATATAAGCCTGCTAGGGTCTCGTTTCTCACACGATAAGTCTCTATACTTCCAACCTCACACTCGGTTAGAAATACTGAAATATTAGCTGTAGAGCCGAAATTGTAAGACTTTGTATTTCCATTTTCGTCTACCAGATAAGCGGTAAAGTCTTGCTTTTCCTCAGGCATTGTAATCCTCCTAAATCATTTTTTTATCCAACCATGACCGTAAATCACTTGAGCGAACCATGACACGGCCGTTATTACCATCACCTTTTACAATCGGCAAGCCATCTCGCACCCAGCGGTCAAAAGTGGACTTAGAAAAACCTGTGTATTTTTCTATATCAGTCCGCTGAATATATTCCGGCCAAGCATGATCCCTGTCTTCTTTAGACTTATCCTCGAAGTAATCGTCTATTAGTGGCTTCAGGCGCTCAAAAAGGGGACCAATCAACAAATCCACGAGAACGCCCACGGCTTTATCAGAATTATTTTCGCTTGTGGCAGACATCATGAGGCCTCCTTTTTTTCTGACGCTTGTTCAATTACAGAAACTTTAAACTAAAAAAATATCACTTACCTGCTTGTTAAGTGCCCGAGCTACCGCTGCTAAAGATTTAGACTTCACGCCAAATCTATCTGCATCGGATTGCTCCATTCTCCAAAGTGTTGTCCTGCTGATACCCGCCTTTTTGGCCAGTTCCTCTTGGGACATTCCTACTGCTTCCCTTGCCTCTTTAACTGCGTATCTCATGTCATACACACCTTTCTGTTTATCGTTTTAGTATTTAAAAGCAGGTCACCCGCTTTAATTTAAAGAGTTATATATATTCTATTTCTAAACAGATTGTACACCAGAAGTTCTTTTTGGTCAACAGGTGAATTCGTCTTTACTTTTTGTTCAACAAGCTGTACAATAGACCCAGAAAATGTTTCATCTTCTTAACATCACAAGAATAGGATGTGACCTAAATGACTGATTCACTAGGGGATTTAATTCGCAAATACCGCATAGAACACCTCATCACCATACAAGAATTTGCAGATAAATCAGGCCTTAGCAAGGGGCATATATCTATGCTAGAGCGTAATATCAGCAGTCGCGCAGGCAAGCCTCTCTCCCCCACACTTGATACCTACAACGCAGTTGCTAAAGGGTTAGGTATGTCCCTTACCAACTTACTGGAGACGATGGGCGAAGAGGACGCTGTTGCTAAAGCTGTAGACGAGCCAGCATCTCCGATTCAAACCATTGCAGCCCACTTGCAAGGCACCAAATTGAGCGATAAGGACATGGAGGATATCACAGACTTTCTTGACTATATTAAGTTTCGGAAGAAGAAATGATTTAGCCTGAGCAGGGAATAATACCAACAAAGGAGGCCGTTATGAATGCACAAGAGAAGCTTCTTGAGGATATTTATTCTGAAAATATCGAAATTTGTGATTTTAATTTCACCGACAACCTAAAAGGCTTATACGTGGATGGTATTATTGCTGTAGATACGTCCATTGATTATGACGAAAGAACTTGCATACTGGCTGAAGAATTAGGTCACCACTATACAACCTATGGAAATATCTTAGATCCAAATGACCCCGAAAACAGACGGCAGGAGAAAACAGCTCGTTTTTGGACTCACCAAAAGCTGCTTCCTTTGGAAAAATTAGCTAAAGCAGCTGTTGACTGCCAGGGAATGGAAAGCTGGGAGCTGGCTGAGTATCTAGGTGTCTCAGACATATTTTTAAGAGAGGCACTTGAAGAATATAAGCAGCGCTTTGGATTATTTAAGGAGTTTCCGGGAGGCTATATTTATTTTGATCCTCTCAGCGTGGTCTTCGTATAAGTATTTCTACCTGGCAAAAGGATAATGAGTAAAACAAGTTCAAATGACAAATTTGAACTTATATATGTTTTATATAAACATTATCATTATCATATTCATTATCATTATCACTAACCTAAAAAACCCAGTGGGTTTTTGCACGGTATTCGCACAGTTTTAACACCCTTTCTGCACGTTTTGTAACAAAAATCACGAACTTTTGTTCCTTTTATTCCTTAAGGGTGATAATTATTTGCACCTTCCTTGCACGGTTTTGCACTACTCCTTCCGTTTTTGCACTATTTTTAGACGATATATGCACCCTTGCACGATACTTTTCGGATATTTTCGCACCGGTATTGCACAATTTTTGTGCATTTCAGGGGGTACTTTGCACAAGTATTGCACAGCTTTTGGGCCTTTTCCGCACCCTTTCCACACCCTTTTCGCACGCTTCCTGCACCTTCTTGCACTGCACCTACACTCTTCATGCACTATGCTTACACCTATTCTACACGCTAATTGCACTGTCTTTAGCCATTTTATAGCCCTAATAAGGGCTAAGAAGCTCATTCTTTGCACCATCTCCGCACCCTACTTGCACAGTTTTTGTGCATTTTTAAGTACCTTTGCGTATTATTTTGGACTGTGAGCATACGCTTTTTGCACAACTACCCACTGTTTAAATATAACCAAAAAGAATTCCATTGAGCTAAAATGGCTCAAAAAAAAGAGCTCCTAAAAAAGAAGCTCTAAAAATTATTTATCTCTATCCTCTGAATTTTTATACTCACCCAAAACGCCTTTGAAATTCCTTTTCCCGTATAGAACTCGTGAAATGAAAACTTCCTGTTTTTCTTCCTCTACGATATAAAAAACGAAAAAATTATCACAAAGCATGACGTAAAGTCCTCGACTTTTCCAAGGTTCAAAATCCACTAAGCGATGTCTCAATGGAAACTCATCAAGACTTAATATCGCTTTTTCTAAACTGTTAATTTGTCCTTGTGCATTTCCCGGTGATAGGAGATTGAACGTAATATAGGCATAAATACCTCGCAAGTCTTCTTTAGCCTCATGCGAAATGGACACCTTATACCTCATAGGTTGAATTCCTTGTGTAACGACTCAAAAACCTCGTCTACAGGTTTTACATCTCCCGATAGAATGGACTGATACCCCATTTCCAATTCCATGTTCAATTCGTCTTTGTTTATGGAATTTATATTAACCGGTTTCCTATAGTCTAGTTTTACATCAAACGGAAGCCCTTGTTGTAAAACTACTTGTTTATAAAACATGGTGATTGCACTGGATGGAGGAAGTCCTAAGGAGTTTAATATATGCTCCGCCTGCTCCTTCAATTCCGGTTCAATACGAGCATATAAGTTTGCTGTTTTTGCCATAAAATCACCTCTTTTTCTAAGTTAATCATAAGATAATGTATTGGCATTTGCAAGTCAACAATTCTTGTCTAAAATTTATAAAAAAAAGGAGAAAAATATGAAAAAGAAATTTGTTGCATCAGTCGCTGCCGTAGCATTACTCTTTTCAGCCATTCCTGCTCACGCTGCAAGCGTTGTAGTAAAGGACAGACCCCTATACCTCTCCCAACCTGCTTTCATTGAAAATGGGCGCACTTTCGTGCCAATGAGAGCAATTTTTGAGGCGCTAGGTGCTACTGTTGATTGGGATGGAAATACTCGGACAGTTACAGGCAATCTGAACGGTAAAATCGTCACCCTAACTAATCCGAAAATTGTAAACGGCAGAACGATGGTACCTCTAAGATATATCTCTGAATCCCTTGGGAGCCGGGTAGATTGGGTGCAGAATATGCAAACGGCATACGTAGATAGCCAAGTGCCACAAGTTTACTCTTGTGTTGTCTATAGCCCCCAATCAATCCAAGACCCAAGCAACTGGACTTTAACTCTGCTACCCCAATCCAACAACTCTTACCTTCTAGTTGGAAAACTTGAACCATTTGATCAACCTTTTCCCAGAACCACCTATAGCGCCATCCAACTCACAAGAGACAGTTATGTTTGGCGTGGTGCTTATGATAGCCGTTGCTGGGTCACTGTAAACCCTAATGGAACCCTCGGTGGTGCAGGCAATAGCAATACCTTTAATTTAGTTAAAGCCCAATACCCTGAATTAGCAAACAAAAATATTCGTTTTACTAATGTTCCCTATATGGGCCCCGGAAGAGACCGAGTAGTTGTTTTCAACGACAAGTCCATCCGTATCATGGAAGACATGAATATGGCACCTAATGCCGGATCAGGTGCGGAACTTCCTTTACAGTTTGACAATCGACCTAATCCTTTAACCGGGATATTCATCCCACGAGTTTAATTTAGGAGGCGTGCAAAATGGCTACCCCAATAGCCTATACAACAAAAAGCGGAGAAAAAAGATATAAAATCAATGTCTATGCTGGTTTGGATGACAAGGGTAAACAAGTCACCATCAAAAAGCAGGGCTTTAAAACAGCTCGTGAGGCAAGGCTATGGGCTGCCCGAGAAATAGCTGAAATAGAAGAAAATGGGCTGCTAGATAGCAACCCTGATAAAAGAACGATCCAGCAAGTATTTGATATGTGGTTTAAACAATACCAAACGACTGTAGAACCGGTTAGCTGGCACAGAGTAGACCGGTTGTTTCAAAATCATATCTTGCCCTTCCTGGGAAGCAAGATAACGGGTGAATTAAAGAAAGAAGACGTTCAGGAACTCATTTTCTATCTGCGAGATAAGCAACCTGTAACCTACAAGAAAAATTATCACTATTTTAATAAGATGCTAAAAGAAAGTGGCTACCCGGTAAGAGAGGATTATTTTTTCCCGGCCCCCAAAAAATATACTAATAAAAAGCTAATGTACCCAAAAGAAGAAATAAATAAAATATTGGAATGCCTGAAGAAAAATCCGGATAAGAGAGTGTACGCCTTTATTCGCTTAATTGTATATACCGGGCTTAGAAAAGCTGAGGCAGCAGCGCTAGAAAAATCGAAAGTAAACGCAAAAGAGAGCTATATCGTTATCAATCAATCTTTCACAAGAGACGAGCATAATAATAAAATAATGGGAAATGGGAAAAGTGAGTCCGCCCACAGGACGATTCCGATTGATAAAGAAACCTTGGATACTATACTGGCTTTAGATTATCCTGGTCCTTATGTGTTCGGCGAATTTGATTTCAATAACTCGCCTAGGAGATGGATGCTTAAGGCTTGCGATGAACTAGGGATTAAACCGAGTACTATTCATGGTTTGCGACACACTCACTGTAGCCTGCTTTTCGAAGCCTCTGCAACCCCCAAGGAAGTACAATCTCGCCTTGGCCACGCTAACCCTGATATCACTCTAAGTGTCTACACTCACGTAACGGAGAAAGGCGCAAAAAGTGCATCTGACAAATTCACAAGGTATATGTCTGAAGAATAACTTCGTATAAAATTACATTTTTCATCTTACTCTGATTATGTCTAGGCGTATATAGGCATATTAACAACTTTCATCTACCGACTTCTCTACCGACTTTTTAAAGAATGGCTCAACCATGGGATTTAAATTCGTTTTTTCGAATCCTGTCACCTCGAGACGCATAGGAAAAGCCGCTCAGTTGAGCGGCTTTTCCTATTTTTTGAGCGCTAAAGGAAGGCCTGCCCTCTGACAACAATAGCCCAGTGATTCACTACCCGCCGCCATTCGATTTATCCGGCGTTTGCGTCAACTGGTCCCGAAGCCTTTCTATCTGCTTAAAAGGTCCAGGGTGTAAGCGGTCCTTTGTTATCCGAATTTACGTAGCTATGGATATGAATAGAGAACCATCATTAAAGGAGCCATCCCCTTCGGTCTAGGTGACGAAGGAGATGGCTCCTTTATTATTTTATTTTGGTAAAAATAGCGTCATACAGGATGGCACTATCTTTTAAGACAGGGTAATAGTTACCGGCATTTCCTTTACCGTCCAGAACAACGACAATGGCATGATCATTGTTGTCCCGGTCGCGCGCAACTGTTGCCAGACAGAGGCCCGCTTCATGAGTGTAGCCGGTTTTGCCACCGAGGATTTCAAAGGGCGGGTCGGTCATAACCCGATCAAAATGATCCAAATAGCGCGCCAGGGAGTGATTCAGGGTTAAACCATCTGGCGCTGTTGAGGTGGCACCTGTGGTGTAGTGCATGGTCTGAACAACCTGGGCAAAGGTATCGTTTTTGAGTCCAGCCCGCAAGAGCTTGGCCATATCGGCAGCCGTACTGATGTGCTTTGGGTTATGCGCCCCGGTAACATTTTTAAAGTAAGTCCCGCGCATGCCCAAGGATTGCGCTTCTGTGTTCATGAGGTCAACAAAAGCGCTCTCTGAGCCGGCTGTAGCAATGGCTAAAGCACGCGCTGCATCAGCTCCAGATGGCAAGATGGTGGCGTACAGCAAGTCTTCAATGGTTGCCTTATCCCCCACCTGATAGCCGGCGGTGGCCAAATCTTTTTCAGCCAATCCCTCAAACATATCGGCGGTGAATTCAACTTCCCGGTCCAAATCTTTTTCTTCCTGCAAAGCCACATATACAGTCATCAATTTGGTTAGGCTGGCCGGATACTTTTGCTCATCCGCCGCTTTTGCAAAAAGCACCTTGCCGCTTTTCGCATCAATGGCAATGGCAGAATGGCCGGCGATATCTTTCGGCTGTATCGCCTGGTCTGTATCGGCAACCGCTAAAGACGTATCTTCTACCGGGCCTTTATCCCGAATGGCCGAAGCCGCACACCGCCCCATGCCAAACAGAATAAATGCCAGGAGAAGAACCAGCAAAACCTTAGCACGCAACCGAAGCCGGTAGCGTCTTTTTCGCCGTTTGCGCGTTCCGGCAGGAGCCCGGCGTCTTTCAGATGACGCCGGGCGACGCCGGTAATCCTCTGGACGATGGCCTGACGGACGTCGATTATCATAAGGCATCCGCCGTCACCGCCTTTCCCGCTGAAAGGGCAGGTATGCACTTTTTGACAGATTGCCTGCTAAACCTTGGCATTTGTTCTTTCTATGCATTCTGTCCTCCCCATCGGCCACTCTCTAGCGGCGCGTTTTTATTTCATTCACAATTTCATCAATCAATCCGTCTAGAGCGACAACGCCTTTATCGCCATCATGGTAGCTCCGCAGTGATACGTTTCCATCGGCAGCTTCTTTAGCACCGACAACGAGCATGTAGGGTATTTTTTGTACCGTTGCTTCACGGATCTTATAGCCGACTTTTTCGTTACGATGGTCCACTTCACAGCGAATGCCTTTCGCACGCATCTTAGCTTGAATGTCATCCGCATAGGCTTTTTGGTCGTCGGTAATCGGGAGAACACGTACCTGAACCGGCGCCAGCCAGGTCGGAAATGCGCCTGCATAGTGTTCCACCAAAATGCCAATAAAGCGCTCCAAGCTGCCCATAATGGCTCTGTGCACCATGACCGGACGATGTTTTTCACCGTCTTCACCAATATAGGTCATATCAAATTTCTCAGGCAGTTGGAAGTCCAGCTGGATGGTGCCGCACTGCCAGGTCCGCCCAATGGAATCTTTCAGGTGATAGTCGATCTTCGGCCCATAGAAAGCGCCATCTCCGGGGTTTACTTTATAGTCCAAACCGACTTTTTCAAGAGCATTGCGCAAACCATCTGTGGCCTGCTCCCATAATTCTTCAGACCCCATCGAATTTTCAGGACGGGTTGAGAGCTCGACCGAATACTCAAAACCAAAGGGTTTGTAGATATTATTGACCAGTCGCATAACGCCAATGAGTTCTTCTTCTATCTGATCTTCGCGCATAAAAACATGCCCATCATCTTGTGTAAAGGCCCGCACCCGCATTAACCCGTGCAAGGCGCCGGACAATTCGTGCCGGTGAACCAGGCCCAGCTCACCCCAACGAATGGGCAGGTCTCTATAGCTGTGCATGGTCTCATTATACAAAAGAATACTGCCCGGACAGTTCATCGGTTTAATTGCATAGGGTTGTTCATCAATTTCCGTAAAGTACATGTTGTCTTTGTAGTGATCCCAGTGACCACTGCGTTCCCAAAGGGCACGGCTCATAATAAGCGGTGTACGAATTTCACCGTAGCCATCCGCTTCATGCAGTTCGCGCCAAAATTTTTCCAATTCATTGCGCAAGATAACACCCTTCGCATGAAAAATAGGAAAGCCCGGGGCCTCATCCACAAATGAGAACAAGTCCAGTTCTTTACCCAACCGGCGATGGTCGCGACGCTTGGCCTCTTCAAGACGGAACAAGTGATCGTCTAACGCTTCCTGTTTCGGGAAACTGGTACCATAAATCCGTTGGAGCATTTTGTTGCGTTCGTCACCACGCCAATAGGCACCGGCAAGGCTCATAATTTTAAGCGCTTTAATCAACCCTGTCCGTGGAATATGCGGGCCGGCGCAAAGATCGACAAAGTCGCCCATTTCATAAATACTGATTTCTTCACCTTCCGGCAGATCTTCAATGAGTTCCACCTTGTAGGGTTCATCTTTTGCTTGGAAGAGCTTAATGGCCTCGTCGCGCGGCAAGGTTTTTTTGACCAACTTGGCGTTTTTCTTAATCACCCGGCGCATTTCATCTTCAATTTTTGAGATATCTTCCGGGGTAAATTGATGATCGCTGTCAACATCGTAGTAAAAGCCATTTTCAATGGCCGGCCCGATGGCAAGCTTGGTCCCCGGGTAAAGATTTTGCAAGGCTTGGGCCAATACGTGAGAAGACGTATGATGGAAGGCTTCCGCACCTTCCGGGTCATCAAAGGTCAACACTTCAACGGCATCGCCGTCCTTCAAGGGCATGTCCAGATCTTGAACCTGACCGTTGACTTTCACCGCCAAGGCTTTTTTTGCCAGACCGTTTGAGATTTTTTTCGCCAATTCCAAACCTGTTACAGCATCATCAAAATCCAAATGATGTCCATCCGGTAATTGTATACGCATGATACTCCTCCTATTTGATCAATAAAAAACACGCCCATCCCTTAAAGGGACGAGCGCGTGTATCTCCCGTGGTTCCACCCAACTTGGCTGATGTTCAGCCCACTTTAAACCCTGTAACGGAGGGGACCGGCCCCGGTCATCCCGGGACAGCTCAGAGGTGGTCGCCATCAGCAAACCGCCATATGCAGTTCCAGCACCCCTGCACTCTCTGAAATGACGTCATTGCCAGCGTCCTCATCAACGCTTTAAAAATATAGATACAGTTTATCATTTACCCTGAAGAGCGTCAAGTAAAACCAAGTAATAAAAAAGCACCCCTCTTTTGGAGTGCTGATGCGGTTGGCGAGACTTGAACTCGCACGGGTCTCCCCACACGCCCCTCAAACGTGCGCGTATGCCTATTCCGCCACAACCGCATGTGTCGCTGACTATGATACTTTACCACGGGTAGGCTGATTTGTCAAATTTTTTTACAAGATCCCACCCGGTTGGAATGGCCACAAATAATAAGAAATCCTATCACGCTCAATGCCTTTACAAGTGCGGATACAAAAAACCCGCTGAATCCAGCGGGTCTTATGCTCATTTTTCTGAAGTATTCAAGCTGTCGTTAACAGCCCCCAACCGATTTTCCACTTGTAAGAGGGCCTCTTCCAGTTCTTCCAAACTGGCCTTGCCAAAATCAAAGTCATGCGCAGCGTCATCATCAAGGCCGTCAATTAATTCAAAACGACTGTCATAGGGCAAATTTTGGCGTTCTTGTTTAGAGCGGCGAATCTGGTAGCCTAAGAAAGCCAAACCGCTGGCAATGGCCAAAAAGATAGCTAGAATGCCAAATTGGCGACAATGGTTTTTGCACCGTGTTGAAAACGGAAGTTTTTTTACTTTTGGCAGCATGTCGCTGGATAATTTATCGAGCGACGCAGAAAAATCAAGTTCCTTCATTTGCTGACGTGCCAACTTGTTTAAACGAGCAGCCTGTTTTTTACCACGTTTTTGCAGTTTTTTCATTTGTTTCATCTGAGCTTCTAAGCGATCCATAATACCCCTACCTTTCCGTTTGAAAGAATCCCGCACCGTAAGCGCCCAGCCCAATATGAGTGGTCACTACAGCGCCCAGTTCAAGATAATCCGGATCTGCAGCCGGCAAGCGCTTTTGTAATGCATGAATAAACTGCTCTGCCGATTGCAGGTCATTGTTATATCCGGCCACAATATAAACCGGTTTGCTCGGGTCAATATCTGCCATCACAGCATCGGTTAATTCTTTAATCACCCGATCTTTATTACTGCCACGCATTTTTTTGTGGACTGAAATAACGCCATCGGACAAAATTAGGATGGGTTTAATATTTAAAATGGACCCGACCAAGTACCCGGCTTTACCGATACGCCCGCCTTTTTCCAGATTATCCAAGGAATCCAGTAAAAAATAAATTTTTAATTTTTGTATGGCTTCTTCCAGAAAGGCATCACAGGCCTCAGGCGTGGCACCGGCTTCAACCCGCTCAGCCAACAGCTGGGTTAAAAAGCCAAGCCCTATTGTTGCGGTGCGGCTATCCCATACCCGAACATCTGCCGCCTTGAAGGATTGAGCAATGAGTCGTGCCGCATTGACCGTGCCGCTTAACTCAGCTGATATGTGTAGCGAATAAATAACCTCACAGCCATCATCAACAAGCCTTTGGTAGGCTTCTGTAAAAAGCTCCGGCTTAGGCAGAGATGTTCTCGGCAATTCTGCCAAATGGCTCAGCTGATCGTAAAATTCTGCATTGCTGATGGTCACACGATCCAGGTACTGGTCGCCGTTCAATTCAACCGTCAATGGAATGACTTGAATCCCATATCGTGACGTCACAGCGGTCGGCAAATCTGCGGTACTATCAGTAACGATACCTATTTTCGTCATAGGCCGCCTCCTCTCTATTCAGCTGAAATAATAAAGGGATAAATTGCCTGACCGCCTTCATATGCTTCAAAATCAATGTCTGCATAGCGCTCTGTTGCCGTATCAAGATAGGCCTCCATTTGCTCTGAAGGCACATCAGTACCCCTATAAAATGTAATTAACTCGACATCTTTCTCCGCCATCTGCTCCACCAAAGCATCCAAGGCTCCATTGATTTCTTTTTTGGCGGCAATGATTTTTCCATCAAGAATGGCCAAGTATTCATCTTTCATAATGCGAATATCTTCAATGACCGTATCACGAACAGCAGTGGTAATTTCGCCACTAAGGACATCCGATAAGGCATCAGACATATCCGCCACATTGGTCTCAATATCAGCCTCCGGGATAAACTGCATGAGTGCAGCCAAGCCTTGCGGAACGGTTCGTGACGGAATCACGCGCACATCGCAATCGTCCATTTTTGCCGCTTGTTCTGCGGTCATAATGATGTTTTTATTGTTGGGCAGGAGAATGATATGGTCTGCCGGATGCGCTTCCATCGCATCTAAAAAGTCTTGGGTGCTCGGGTTCATGGTCTGTCCGCCATGAATGACGTAGGTGGCGCCAAGGCTTTTAAAGACTTCCACCAATCCGTCACCGGCGGCAACGGTAATGATGGCATATTCACTTTTTTCGACCTGTTTTGCCTGTCCCTGTGCCTGCAGGGCTCGGTTCTGTTCCCGCATATTGTTGATTTTGATATCATTTAATTCACCAAAACCGGATGCAAAGCCCAGGACGGCCCCCAGATCATTGGTGTGAATGTGGACCTTGACCAACTCCCGCGTGCCGACAACAAGCATACAGTCGCCGTAGTCGGTCAAGAATTTTTTCAAGGCGGGAATCGGGTCTTCCTCACGACTGCCATCGGGCATAAGCAAAAATTCTGTGCAATAGGGGTAGATGATTTCATTCAGATCGGCAAAAAAATGCTCGAAGGTGTCTTCAAAATCATCTACGCCGGCCGGTGCGCTTTCAGGCACTTCAGGCGTTTGCGCCGGTTTACCTTGCACCGCGGCTAAAAAGCCTTCGATAATAAAGAGCAGCCCCTGCCCACCGGCATCAACGACACCAGCCTGTTTCAAGACGGGCAATAATTCCGGGGTCCGTTGCAGGCTTCTATGGCCGGCCTGTAAAAAAACCGTTAACGCCTCTTCTGCATCCATATCCGGGTGAAAAGCACGGTTCAAGGCCTCACTGCCTTCCCGCACAACGGTTAGCACCGTTCCTTCCATAGGATTGGTGACCGCATTATAGGCGGCATCGGCGCCTAGGGCAAAGGCATGCACCAAATCACGCGGCTCAGCCGTTTCTTTATCCTTCAGCCCCTTCGCCATACCGGAAAGAATTTGCGATAAAATAACACCGGAATTCCCACGAGCCCCCATAAGGGCCCCATGGGCCATCTGTGCAGAAATGCTACCGATATCTTTTGCGTCAGCCCGCTCCCGAACAAATTTTGCCGCAGACCGAATGGTCATGGACATATTGGTGCCTGTATCGCCATCGGGAACCGGAAATACGTTTAAACGGTCTACTTCTTCCCGTTTTTGCTCGAGCCAATTGGCCGCCGACGTTATCATTTCTATGAGTTGATCGCCGCTGATGGGCTTATTGCTTGACATATTTGCCTCCTGAATCGTCTGCTCATTGAGAAGGCCTCATTTCGCAGCGTTCTTTGTAAACAATCATACTAAACTATAGCATAAAAAACAGCCGATTGTCTATGCTGTAACGCTCGAGTCCGTCCTCCCGGCATTAAAAGTATTCGTTAATGTACAGGAGAGGGCGTCGCGGAAAGAGATCCCTCAAGGCTTCCCATTGGGCCCTAGCCCTTGGCGCAGTGGCATCCCCGGGCAAGCGGACGCTGCCGCTGCCGAATACCATTTCCGATAACACGGCCGGTGTGACGCTAAAGGCAGGCCTTGCATCAGTTGCTTCATAAAGGCCCCTCTGGTCCCACTGCCAAACACTCTTGCGCGATAAAAAATCGTCCTGAAAGGCAAAGCACAAGGGGCTTTCAGGCCCACAATCGGCAAAAAACGGCAAACATGCTGGCGATAAAAACCGCCACATCATAAAGGGCTCGTAAGCAACCGCTAATTTCCCGGCAGCCGGCTGTGCCACCGCCGGTTCATCCAAAGGAGCCGACCAGCTGACACGAGCCAATTGAGAGCGATGTCCGGTGACATACCGATACAGCGCCTGGCGCGCCTCTTCTGAACGATAGGCCATTTCCCGAATGAAGAACGCATCGTCTTGCAAATTATACAGCAGGTAGCCCAAGTTATCGCGGCCGTCATCCACTAAGACGCCGTAGCCGCCCTCCAATTGAAGATCGTCTAAAAGGGCCTTCCAACGGCGTGAATCCCGTTTGACAAAAAATGCGTAGCGGTCATCTTGCCACGCACGGTAAATCTCGTCTAAGCGACTGATGGGCGCCTTATCCAAAGCAAAGCGCATCAAATGAAGGTTTGTTTTCGCGCTGTGCGCATACAAATCGGCCATAGGGGACTCAAGGTGCCCATGATGATTGATGTAGCGAAAACCCATTGGCCGGTAAAAGGCCCCTTCAAAGGGCATCAGCAGCAAGCCCTGGTGGGGTGAATCCGCTAATGCCGCTTGCATCAAGGCCGCCACCGCCCCCTGACCGCGCACTTCCGGAAAAGCGTCAACGCCGACCACATAGGCCGTATTCAACAATTGACCCTTCTTTTCCAATTGCAGCTCAATACTTTGCAAAGAAGCAACCACTTCCCCGGAAGGTGCCGTTGCCACCATCGTTTCGGAAAACCGGTGGTAGGTGTCGAAATACCACTTTACAAAGGCCTCACCGTCTGAATGAAAGGCATAGCGCCATAAGGCTTTTAAAATATCGCCATCACGCGCTTCCGCCGGGCGTATTTGCCAATTAATCATTTTTCCACACAGCCTTATATTTCATTAATAGATACGCCGGATAGTAAGATTCTTTTGCTCGGCGTAATCCCTCCAAGCCCATATCCTCTTCACGATTGACATAGGTAATGGTCGGCCAAAAATGGTTCAGATAAACCTTGTTGATGGCTGCATATAAACCGCGATACTCAGCAAAGGCTTTTTCAATGTGGATGACCACCGTATCCTCATTGACCTTTTCCCCCATGGTCAAGGCCACAATCCTGCCGTCAATGCGTATGAAACCGCCAACATAGGCCAATTCATCAAGGGCCATCAAGGCATCATAAACCGCCTCGCGCTCACACAAAAGGCTGTCCAATAAATTGCCGCTTTTATTTTGCTCGCCATACCAATATTCCAGAAAATCCAAGACTTCCGGAACATTTTCCTTCGTCAATTCATGAAATTCATAATCCGGATATTCGCGTAAAAAAGCATTCAAGTGATTGCGTTTTTTGCTGTACTTGCGGCCCTTGAGTTCTCGTAAGTCATCACCATTATAAATATAATCAGCAATATCCCGTTCTTCTGTAAAAGCAAAACGGTCAGGCCAAATGCGCTCCATCCGCTCCTTTTCTCGCTCTGTAATGCCGCGAATCACAAACTCTTTCCCGGCATCGTGAAACTCATCTGCCAAGATTTCCACAGCACTTTTGAAATCGTCATCATCATAGGTATGCCCATATGGCGGCAGCACCCAGCTGCTTTCCCAAGCATTGGGCTGAACCACCAGGTGCCCTTCCACCACTGCCCAGCGCACCGCATAACAACGACGCCACATGTATAAGTTTGTAAACGTCGTATCTGAGATTTGATTTTGGGTTTGTATAAAAAAATTATCTAGAATATCTTTATCAGAGAGTTCGATTTGCTTGAAACCTAACATGCTTCTCCTCTTTTCTTTTTTGTTCAGGCCTTTTATCTTTATCACCGACAATCGCCCTTGGCAAACAATTTTTTCCAAATCGCCAAGGAAAAATCATAGCACTGCCTCAGCGTCGGCTAAATACCAAAATATAACGGAAACAGCCATAAAAAAAGCGGACCTTCGATTAAACGAAAGTCCGTTTACAGAATGGGCGGTAATGGACTCGAACCATCGACCCCCTGCATGTCAAGCAGATACTCTAACCAACTGAGCTAACCGCCCGTAACAATCAGCATGTATTATTATATAAACTGAAACCTCACCTGTCAAGACTTTGTCAATAATTTTTATCGCAAATCCCTTCGGAGCTCACTTCCCCCTTGAGCAGCCTTGGCAAAAAATAGACCGGCAGCGATTACGGTCAAGTCATCGCTACCGGTTCAAATGCGCCGTCAAAAGGCTGACAGCGCCCCTATTCAACTCAGTTCAAATAGCCTTCATGGGCCAAGTCCCGACGCAAATCAGCCAATGCGGTAAAGGTCGGCAAAATGTGTACGGTTTCCGTCGGCAACTGGGCAATGGCCCGGCACATATCCGGCATGGTCTCGCAAAGGCTCAAGTCGCTCGGAGCGACCCCTGCACGCACCAGCCGATTTTTTAAGACGTCCGTACGTCTGCCACCGATTAAAATGGGACGATGGCTGGTTAAGGTGACCAGTTTTTCAAAGTCTGCTTCGTTGACCCAATTGGTATCCACACCGTCAGCGGGCAAATCGTTCAAGAGGAGGGCCAGGGAAAAGGGTTCTTTTTCCAAGGCCAGCAAATTGACAATTTGGTTAAAGCCTACCGGGTTCTTAATCAAGTGTAAGGTGGCGTTTTTGCCATCAATGTCCACATTTTCCTGCCTTCCGGCCAAGGGCACCACTTTACGCATGCCTCGGGCGATGGTTTCCGCATCAAGGCCGAAGTGCCGGGCGGCGGAAAAAGCGGCTAAAGCATTGTAAAGGTTGTAAAATCCACCGGTATTAATCTCAACAGCCGTTCCGTTGATGAGGCCGGCCCCATGATGGGTGCTGACATCGTCCACTTGTTCCAAGACAAAGTCCAAAGGCGGGCGTTTAAAGGCACACTCGGTGCAGGCATATCGACCCAAGTTGCCATAAGTGCGTTGTTCATAGCTCAATGGAGCGCCGCACTGCGGGCAGAAATCGTCTTCTTTTTCCGATGCTGACTGAGGCAGGCTCTCTTGCAGGCAGGTCCCAAAATACCGAACCGGATTATTGATGCGCAAGTCAGCAAAGGCCGGCAAATCGCCGTTGGCGATAACTGTTGCCGTGGGCGCTAAACGGGCGCCATGGCGCAAATGCGCCAAAACGCCTTCGGTGGAACCATAGCGGTCTGCCTGGTCCCGGAAAATATTCGTAAAGACAAGCATTTCCGGATGAACCGCTTCCGCCACATGAGGCAAGGTCGCCTCATCCACTTCCAATACGGCAATCGGCCGCTCATGGCGTTTGAGTGTCAGAAAAGCAGAGGTGATGCCCTGCAGCATATTGGCGCCACTGGCATTGGTTAGAACCTTCGGATAAACTTCCTCCAGTGCTTTAACCAGGAGGGCTGTGGTCATGGTCTTGCCGTTGGTCCCGGTGACCAAAATACAGCGACAACCATCGGACAGTTTTGCCAGCAAATCCGCATCAATGGTTTGCGCTACTTTTCCAGGTAAGCTGCTGCCGTCCCGGCCGGCCAAGGTGAGCGCTTTCTTGGTCATTCGGCCGCAAAATATAGCCGTGTTACTTTTCAATTCCATCTTGTTCCCCCTCAAGCAACTGAGTTTGAATGGCGTCACGGCAGGCCTCTGATATGGCTTTCGTGTCTTTGGTCGCCATCAACTCAGGTGAAATAGGCGGCAGAAAGGTCAAGCGCACTGTCCCGGGTGTAAAAGTTTTTACATCCTTAGGCATAACCCGCCAGCTGCCGTCCATCGCAAATGGTACCACAGTACTGCCGGATTTGGTAGCTATTTTTAAGCTTCCTGCTTTAAATTCGCCCAATTGTCCGCCGTAACTGCGCGTTCCTTCAGGGAAAACGACCAATACATGGGCCGCCTGTTTCAGCATCTTCACTGCCGCTAAAATGGCCTCCAAGCTTTTCCGTGTTTCGCCCCGCGGAATAAAGATGGAACCGATGCCTTCTGTCCAACGGCCAAGCAAGGGGACCGCTTTCAGTTCCTGTTTGGCCAAAAAACCTAAAGGACGCGGGACCGTTGCCAACAGGATGGGGATATCAAAAAAGCTTTGATGGTTGCCAATTAAAACCACTGACCCGTCTTGTGGAATATTTTCCACACCGCGGACATCAATTTGGCAACCGGCCAAGCGGCAGATGGATTGGGCAAAGCCACTTGCTACCCCATAAATCCGCTTCATAGCGGATAAAAATGCTGTTTCGCGCTGCCGCTCCACGGAGCGCAACAAGGGCCAGCGAGTGCACAAGACAAGAAAGGCCCAGGTGTAAACCACCATCGCACGTAAATATCGCATCGGCTCAGCCCTTAAACTTATCGCGCAAGCCGACGGTCAAATTAAACACCGGGGCTTCAGCGGTATGATAGCGACTGTCAGCGCAATAATAGCCCTTGCGCATAAACTGATAGGCCTGGCCCACCTGCGCCTTCGCCAGGCGCGGTTCCACTTTACAGCCTTTTAAGACCTCTAAAGAGTGCTGGTTAAACCGTTCTAAAATATCTGCATCCTGAGGCTTGTCTTCATCCATTAAATCATCCAGTACATGAACCGTAGCGTCAACCGCATGGGTGGCTTCAACCCAGTGCAAGGTGCCTTTCACCTTCCGATCGGCGTCCGGCATACCGCTTTTGGTCATCGGATCATAGGTGCAGAGAACTTCCAAAATTTCCCCGGTTTCCGGATCTTTGATAAAATCTTCACATTTAATGATATAGCCGTACATCAAGCGCACTTCTGCGCCGGGTTTCAACCGATGGTATTTCCGGTTGGCTTCTTCGCGGAAGTCTTCTTGTTCAATGTACAAGTGCTTGCCGAAAGGCATTTCGTACGTGCCCATGGTCTCATCATTCGGGTTCACAACCCCCTGCACCCATTCAATCTGATCTTCCGGATAATTCGTCAGGGTCAGTTTAAGCGGGTTCAATACCGCCATGGCCCGCGGTGCCACGCGATTTAAATCTTCTCGTAAGCAAAAGGTCAGGTAATTTTGCTCCACCACACTATTGGTTTTAGCAACACCAATCCGCTGGCAAAATTCTTTTAAGGCTGCAGGCGTATAGCCTCGACGCCGCAAACCGCTAACCGTAGGCAAGCGGGGATCATCCCATCCATCTACCAAACCGGCATCCACTAAAGCCTTGAGGCGCCGCTTAGAGGTCATGGTATTTTCAATTTCCAGCCGGGCAAATTCTATTTGCTGGGGTCGGCTCTTTAAGTGCTCGTCTTCGGCCAATTGCTCAATAAACCAATTATACAAGGGGCGGTGGTCCTGAAATTCCAAGGTGCAAATCGAATGGGTAATGCCTTCTATAGCATCTTCCAAGGGATGAGCATAATCATACATGGGATAAATGCACCATTTGTCCCCGGTCCGGTGGTGACTGGCGTGTAAAATCCGGTAAATGACCGGGTCCCGCATGTTCATATTTGGAGACGCCATGTCAATTTTAGCCCGCAAGACCTTTTCGCCGTCTGCAAACTCGCCCTGACGCATCCGGCGAAACAGGTCCATGTTTTCAGCAACAGACCGGTTGCGGTAGGGGCTGTCCGTACCTGGTTCGGTTAGGGTGCCGCGTGTTTCACGAATGGCTTCAGCGCTTTGATCGTCTACATAAGCCAAGCCTTTTTCAATTAAGCATTCTGCCATCTCGTAAAAGGCCTCAAAATAATCTGACGCAAAGCGGACATCGCCGTCCCATTCGCCACCCAGCCAGTGCACATCCTGCATAATGCTTTCGACAAATTCATCTTCTTCTTTGATGGGGTTGGTATCATCAAAGCGCAAAAAGCAGGTCCCATCATAGGTCTTAGCCAAGCCAAAATTGAGAAAGATTGACTTGGCGTGACCGATGTGCAAATAACCGTTGGGTTCCGGCGGAAAACGGGTTGCAATTGCTGTCATGCCCGCCTGAAGGTCTGCGTCAATAATCTGTTCAATAAAATTTTTCTGTATGGTATGGTCTTCCATCTTGCACCTCTGTCTCTGTATTTATCAATGTCCACCACGAAACCATGACAGCAGCCGCTCTATAAACGTTGGGCGTTGTCCTTTATCCACCCTCGGTGGTTCAGCGACCGTCACCGCTTGTGCTGTGCGTTGTTTAAAATAAGCGTATTGCTCGTATTGGGAATCAATGGCCCGTTCCTCCAGGCCTGGATAAAGGCGCTTGTAACTGCCATCTGGCAAGGCTATTCTAGCCAATACGTTATCCGCTGCCAAAATACCTAATACATCCATAATGATCTGGCGAACCTTTGGTTCTAAAATCTGCACCGCAACTTCCACCCGGTATAAAAGATTGCGCGTCATCCAGTCCGCAGACCCGATGAATATTTTTTCACGATCGCCATGGCCAAACAAGTAAATCCGCGGGTGCTCCAAAAAACGCCCCACCATGCTCTTGACGGTAATGTTTTCCGTATACCCTTCAACACCGGGCCGCAGGCAGCAGATACCGCGCACGTAAAGGGTAATGTCAACGCCCGCCTGTGACGCCCGAATCAAGGCCTCAATCATATCTTTATGCGACAGGCCATTCAGCTTCAAAATAATTCTGGCCGGTTTGCCGGCTTTTGCAGCAGCAATTTCCTCATCAATAAAGTCCAAAAACCGGCTCTTCATTTGCAGCGGCGCCACCAGAAGATATTGGCTGCTGTCCACAAAGGCACCCAGCTGCAGCGTTTGAAAGACTCGGCTGACCTCTTCGCCAATCTGCTGGTTCTGCGTAATCAGGCAAAAATCGGTGTATTGGCGGGCTGTCTTTTCATTATAATTGCCCGTTCCAATCTGTGTAATGTACTGAACATTACGTCCGTTACGCCGCGTAATCAGACAAATTTTTGAATGGACCTTGTAATTTTCCATACCGTAAAGCACAGAGCAGCCGGCTTCTTCCAGTCGCTTAGACCAGACGATGTTGTGTTCTTCGTCAAACCTGGCCTTCAGTTCCACCAAAACCATAACGGATTTACCATTTTCTGCGGCCTTAATCAAGGCTTGTGCCACCTTGCTCCCACTGGCGATACGGTACAAGGTAATCTTGATTGACGTGACATCCGGGTCCACCGCCGCCTCATCCAATAAATCCAAAAAGCTTTTCATAGAATGATAGGGATAGGCCAGGAAAATATCGCCGCGCTCATCAAGTTTTTTAATAATCGAATCCCCCGGCTGAATCCCCGGTGGCATAATCGGCGGCATCGGGTCATAATTCAGTTCCGGGTAGTGGTCAGCCAATTCTCCACATAAACCGTAAACGTGGCTGAGCGATGCCGGAACGTATTCGGCAATCATAACGGCCCGCGGCTCTATTTCCAATTTTTGCATCAGGTATCCCTGCAGCTCTGTGGAAATATGCTGGGACAACTGCAGGCGAACGGCTTGGGATCTTTTGCGTTTGTTCAGCAATTGCTCCATTTGTTGACGCCAATCAATATCCTGATCGTATAAGGCTTCATCTACTTTCAGGTCACCATTGCGCGTGATGCGAAAAACAAACCGTTCTTGAATATCGCCACGCTTGAACAACTTATCTGCAAAATGCATGATCAGCGGCGCCATGAGGACGTAATTATAGCCGGTTTTTGTTTCATTAGGATAAATATGATAACGTCGATAATTCTGGTAGGACACCGGGATAACCCCAAAGTCAAAGGGCCGCTTTTTATTGGTCTTGAGGGCAATGCCCACAAACTGCTCCTTATTGCTGAAATACGGGAAGGGGTGGTGACTGTCTATGATTTGCGGCGATAAAAAGGGGGCAACATTGTTCTCAAAAAATCGCGTCAGATAATCTTCATCATAAGGGGTCAGTTTATTCATATTCACTTCGCGAATATCGTAGTCCGCCAGTTGATCGATAATTGAGCGGTAACACCGTTCTAAGCGCGGTAAAAGATGACGCACCTTATTGTAAACAGAGGTAAGCTGTTCTTCAATGCTCATGCCGCTTTTGCCGTCAATTTCTTCAACGCCAAGCATCAGCGCATCGGTTAAACCACCTACGCGAACCATAAAAAATTCGTCCAAGTTTGACCCATAAATAGACACAAAGCGCAAGCGTTCAAATAAAGGGAGCCGATCGTCTTCCGCCGCTTCCAAAACGCGTTCGTTAAAGCCCAGCCAGCTCAGTTCTCTATTTACAAATAACGATGTCGGAATCTCGGAACTCATTGATGCCCCTCCCTTTATTGATGGCATTCTCAATCAAATATCCTTCACGCACTCCATAGCCAATAATCACCAAGTTTTCTGCCCCTACATGCCGCATTAACTCTTCAATAATCAAAATCCCCGGCAAAAATGTCACCAGCCGCTCCGGAAGAATGCGATTCAGGATTTTAATGCCGCTTAAGCCTAAGTCGCTCAAGGTGCGATCCACTTCCAGCACATCGGCCAAGGTCAACCGGTAATCAACCGCCCGATCGTTGCCCACCAAGTGTCGATGTACCTTAGCCAAGGCCCGGGCAGTACCGCCCATACCGTATAGGGTATCTTGCTTAAATTGTTTAAAATCGCCCGCTTCTTTAAGCGATTTATTCACCCGGCGAGAGATTTTATTGCGCTCCTTGGAGTTGGGAAAAAGGCCTTTGACGTAGCGGTTGTACATCGCCAAGGTCCCGATGGGCTCGCTCATGCTTTTGGTCAGGCGATTGTCCTTATAATAGAAGAGCTGAGCGCTGCCACCACCTAAGTCAAAACCAACCGCTTCCGATTCTCCAATGGCCGAGCGCAAACCGATAAAGTCGTAATAGCTTTCATCGCACCCATCCAAAAGTTGAATGCGGATGCCCGCTTCTTTTTGAACCCGTTCCAGCACTTCTTTTTGGTTGTCGATATAACGCAAAGAAGCCGTCGCAAAGCAAAGAATATCTTCCGTATGGGTTTCCTCGCATAACACACGCATTTTTTTCATAATACGGACCAAGCGGCTTATCCCGGCTTCCGTCAATAGGTTATCCTCTATGTAACTGATGAGTTCCGCGAATTCTTTTTCGCTGATCACGATTTCAAAATCATCATTAATCACTTCATAAATTACGGTACGCATGGTATTAGAACCAATGTCAATGACTGCATATTTCATAGTTTCTGCCCCACCTATTGTTCCTTTGGCATGTCATCGTGCCAGTAAAGCGTTTGCTCATTTTCTTGAACATCTTGAAAAGCCTTGATCAACTCTTTGTCATACTTAAATGAATAGCTGAAAAAGAGCGTAATATCGTCCTGGCCGCTGTCCTTGGGGCGGATAATAATCCGGTCCGGGTAGAACATATAGCCCACATCTGCATCGCGCCAACAAAGGCTGACATCGCCGATGTCCAAGGTAATTGTCCCCCATTCGCCGATACGGACACCGGAAAGCAGGCCTCTACCGGTTTTAATGTTGCCATAAATAAACCCGATGGTGTAGTCCATCTTACCGGCGAATAAGGACAAGTGTTCAATCAAGAGCCGGCCGGGGGCGCTGACTTCCTCAATCAACCGCCGCTCGGTTTCAATGCGTTTACGGATAAAATTCAGGCGGCGTCCAATTGGTGATGACTCCCGTTCAGCATCCGTTGTTCCGCTCAGGCTTTTATGCCTATTGAGACAATTGATTAAGTCCTCACACAACAACAATATTTCTGCGTCTGATTGACGATATCCCATTACCGTCCCTCCTTTGCGGTAAAAGCAGCGGCCTCTGCCAATATGGTATTTTTCAGCAACATGGTAATCGTCATCGGCCCGACGCCGCCGGGCACAGGCGTTAAGGCGACATCCTTATTTGCCGCAAGAAAAGCCGCTTCATCCACATCACCACAGACTTTTCCGTCCTTGTTGCGATTTATCCCCACGTCAATAATGACCGCGCCATCCTTGACCTGGTCGGGCTGAATAAAGCCTGCTTTTCCGATGGCCACAACAAGAATATCCGCCTGCGCCAATTCATTGGCCAAATCCCGGGTTTTTGAATGACACACCGTCACCGTTGCATTGGCCTGCATCAAAAGCAGGGCCATCGGCTTGCCCACAATGTTTGACCGCCCAATGACCACCGCCTTCTTACCTTCCGGCGAAAGACCGGCCGCTTCCAGCAGCGCCATACAACCTTGGGGAGTACAAGGCACAAAGGCCTTCTGTCCGATTAAAAGACGCCCCAGGTTCACTGGAGAGAAGCCATCCACGTCCTTTTCAGGTGAAATGGCGCAAATAACCTTATTTTCATCAATATGCTTTGGCAAGGGCAATTGCACCAGGATGCCATGAATTGCCGGATCTGCATTTAATTGTGCCACCTCAGTGAGCAAGTCCGCCTCACTGATATTTTCCGGCAGCACAATTTTGCGGGATACTATGCCCACCTCTTGACAGGCTTTTTCTTTATTCGCTACATAAATTTCAGATGCCGGGTCATGCCCCACCAGCACCACCGCAAGACCAATCTGCCGGCCGGCCTCTTTTAAGGCAGCCACTTCCGCTTTCATGTCATGGCGCAGTCTTTTTGCCAAATCTGTTCCGCTAATTTTTTGCATCCCATTTCCTCCCGGTTAGACTTTCACTGATAGGAATATTATAGCATAAGCCCCGTCGCTTTTCAGCACTGCCGGCCGCCCATCTAAAATCTAACCCCTTCCTGACATCCTCTATACATGACGCCCACATAATCGCAGCAGCAAAACATCGTCACGCCATATGGTCGAAAAAACCTTTGCATACAAAAACGCCCTTGCCGGTAACCAGCAAGGGCGTTCTATACTGAAGGGGAGACCTAGCCCCTACGGATCTTTTCTACGCAAATAAAAAAACGCACTAAAAAGTGCATTTTTATGCCGGAGGTGGGACTCGAACCCACACGAGGTTGCCCACGGCAGATTTTGAGTCTGCTGCGTCTGCCAATTCCGCCACTCCGGCTCTCTTGATTGTCTAGGGCAGTTTTCCTTGCCGTTGACGCATTTTATAATACTATGTGTCCACTAGATTGTCAAGAGAAATAGTAAAATTTATGTGTGGAACTAAGTGTGGAAGATTTTTCCGTCTTAAAAATCGCTACAAACTGCTTCCCTAAAGGCTTCTCCCAGGTCGCCTATTTTCTTATCATTGGGGTCGCAATAGGTATCCAAAGTTATTGAAGGTCTTTTATGCCTCATACGTTTAGAAACTTGCACAACAGAAAACCTGGCGTCAAGCAGGATAGTGTTTAGCTCTTTACATAATTAAATCAGATAGCAATTCCGAATAGACCACTATGTCTTTAGACGCTTCCTTACTGATAATCATTTCACCTTTCTTGTTGAACCTTATTTTATCAATACCCCAACCGATAATTTCATCTTTCCGAGATCCCCCATATGCTCCGAGCAAAACAACGGCAGACAAGGGCTCAGAATCTTCGTCCAGAGGAAATTTTTTAAGAGAAATTCAATGTATCTATTCATTTGTTCAAGTATAAACGTTTTTCCAGACCTCTTATATTTTTCTCTTTTTGGAGAATCCACTACGTTACTACCTCCAAATTTCGCGCCTAAAGGTCATGTATATCTATACCATTCTGTCCCTCGTAATCATAGGAGACTTGTATACCTTTCATATACACTTCTCTATCGTTGATTTTATCCGTCAATGCTTCCTGGAGTAATGCTTCTAGTTCCAATGTTTTATAAGTAGACCGCCTCATGGCCTGCAAATAATCAACCTTACCTATTTTCTCCCAGCCTACACAAACCTCTAAGCTATCTTTCAGCATTAAGTTAAGCCATATTCTCATAGAGCGACCGTTCCCTTCACAGAATGGATGGGCAACGTTCATAGATGCGTATTTCTCTATTATTTCTTCAAATGTCTTATGCGGCAAATTATCTATTATTTTTAAATTTGTAGGCAGGAATATCAGTTGGGCAAAGCTAAAATTATCTTTTGCAATATTAACCTTTCTCATTTCTCCAGCAAAAGGGAATACATCTTGAAATAGATATTTATGAATGTCCGCCAACCCTTTATAGGTGCCAATTTCTATCTCGTTTATTTTCCCAGTGTCCCAGAATTCTATCGCTCGTTTTTTACTCAATTCTTCTTCCGACATGGTTTCACCTCATTTTCAGCGCAATATTCCACTTTACTACTCGTCCCAATAGTGTACCATGCCCATCAGCCATATGCCACGCCACTATCCTGAAAGGACGACAAGGCACAGGAAACCCTGAATACTTTGTCGTCTGACAACCAGCTCAAAAAAATGCTCCTATATTATCAAACTGTTATTGGTCGATTTTTTCGGAAGAAGTCATATGAGCCCACGCCTCTAGGACGCTTTGACAGGCCGCTAAAACAGTTGCTAAGGCCTGCCCCTTAGCTTTAGCCGCTGACGGTCTTGAGGGATTGCACCATATCCATTTTAGCGATCTTACGCATTTGCAAGCGTTGAACCACAAGATAAACAGCCAGGCCGAGGGCAAAGGTCAACAGGAAAACGTAGGGTGGCAGTTGGGCATCCAAGTACACGTCCACCTTTACCATGGAGGCCTTGATGGCTTTATTCAAAACAAGATTTAAAAGCGGTACACTGAGCCAGTAGTAAACGATGACAGCATTTCTTATGGAATTCATGTATATGCGGCTGATTTCACGATTGGTGAAGCCCAATATTTTAAAATACGAGATATTTTTCGTCGATTTATCCAAAATAAGCTTGCTGATAAGATAAAGCAGCAAAAAGTAGAAGCTCAGCGAGACCGCCAATGTGGCCTTAAAAACACCGGCAAAAGAAGCCATAAAGTGGCTCAGATAGCGGCTGATATCTTGACGGTCAATAACGGTGACGATAAGATCTGCGGGCAAATCCGGTTTTCGGTCGCTAAAATAAGCGTTATAAAAAGATGGCTGATGACCGGAAATATGGTTCAATGTCGTCATCGGTAAGACCGCCTGAACAGAGGTTACATCCTCCATGACTTTTTTGATAACCAGGCGATGGGTTTTGCTGGCATAGGGGACAGATACGGTAATAACATCATTCTTTTTCACCCCATACCTCCCGGCAAATCCGTGGGAAACCGCCACTTGTCCTTCTTTTAGCGCATCGATGGCGTAACGCGTATGGTAGCGGCTGCCGCGGTCCATGCCATAAAAAGAGATGCGCTTTTTTTCACCGTCCAGCCGGACGTCCAAATTGGTGACCACGCCTTTTTTAGCCCGAATGACTTCTGATGGCACGCCTTTTACAAGGGTGATCGTATCATATGGCATTTCATATTTGACCTGATCGGCATAATTTAAAAACATCGGTTCAAGGGAGAGACCAAAGATTAGCACACTGTTGGCAATAAAAAGGCCAAAAAACAAGGCTAAAATATTGCCTTTATTATCCAGCAAAACGCGAATTTTAGCGGTATTGAGAAAGGAAAACCTTTGTAAGGTAAAACGGTTCCTACGCTTTCGATCATGACGGCATTCGCTGCGCAAAAAGGCCAGGGGGCGATGACCCAAAGCCCTGAACAGGATAAGGGCGTTAATGCCAACGACAAGGCCAAACGGAATGGCACCGGCTAACAGTAAGGCGCGCAAGTCCATTACCGGCACAAAGGGCGGCAGGCTGTAAGATGTGGCATACAAACCGGCGTAGAGGCGATAGCCACCGGCGTAGGCAATGACATTACCTGCCAAAATAGCCACCAGCGTCAAAATACTCGGTGTTGCCATATAGTGTATGAATAATTCACGCCGCTTATAACCGGAAGCCAGCAAGGTTCCAATAACAGGGGCCTCTTCTTCAATGAGGCTTTTTGACTGCATCCCGGACATGAAGGCCAAGGCAATAAAACACAGGACCAACAAGGTCATCATCATGGGCACATCGCCACCCATATCATCCATAAGATAAGTGATACAACGGTTTTCATAGCGGGTAACACCGTCTAAAACTTGGTTATCCTGTTGAATGAGCTTTAAACAATCCTCCAGCTGTTCTTGAGCAGCCGTCTGTTTGACTGGCGGTTTAGCCTGATACGCGTAACAATAATTCGTTTTCGCCTGGGTCAATCCATTAAATGCCTGGTCGGTCACCATGGCAATGCCAAAATAACCGGTATCCATTACAAGATCATGCCGATTTTTTAACAGGGAGCTGTAATCCGGCGTGGTGATCAGCCCTGTGATGGTATATGCTTGACCCTCCAAGGTCAAGCAATCGCCCAAGTGAAATCCATCTACTTTTGCCAAGTTGGCAGACACCGCTATCTCGTAGTCTTTTTCAGGCAAGCGCCCGGAAGTCATAATGGGCAAATCCACATCTGTGCGATTTTTATAAAGGCGGAGTGTTTTATCTTTCCCAAATGAAATATCTTTGTAAAAGTTTTCATAAACGGTCAAGCCCTTATTTGTCAGGCGCTGAATGGCATCATGCTGCAAGGGATTAAGGGTCGTCCATTGGCCGTCTTCAACTCGCCCCTCATCCATTTGCTGATAATACAGGTCTTCTACCGTGTGTTGAGCAATGAAAAAAGATGACATAAAGGCAGTCATCAACAGGAGGGCTGTCAATAACGGCAGCACTTTACCAGGATGGGCTAAGGCCATTCTTAAAATGCGTTTGTGAATGGGGTTGCGCATTACCATCTCACATCCTTTGCGGTCAGCTTATTCTGGTTTCGCTCGACCTGCTTGAGGCTGCCGTCATGCAGTTTCAAAGTCATATCGCACATGCGAGCAATTTGCGTGTTATGGGTGGCGATGATGACCGTCGTTTGGTGGTTGGCATTCAAGTCCTCAATCAAGGCCAAAACCCCCTTGGCACTCTCATAATCCAGGGCACCGGTCGGTTCATCACATAAGAGAAGAGTCGGTTTTTTTGCCATGGCGCGGCCGATGGAGGTACGCTGGGCCTGGCCGCCGGATATTTCATTCGGGTATTTTCCCGCCTGCTCAGCAAGACCTAGGGCGCCTAAAAGCGCCTCTACAAGCAACGGGTCTTTTGATAGATAAGCGCCGGCTCGAATATTTTCCCGCACCGTTAAATGGTCAATTAAATTATAAAATTGAAAGACAAAACCGACATACTGCCGCCGATACTGGCTCAAGGCCTTTTCGCTAAGCCCTTCAAGCCTTTGACCACAAGCCTCAACATGTCCCTGGTCAATGCATTCAATACCGCCTAAAATATTCAGCAAGGTCGATTTGCCTGAACCGGACGGTCCTAAAAGACATACCATCTGCCCGCTTGGGATTTCCAAGTCAATCCCCTTTAAAACTTCCTGCCGCTGTTGATTTTTACCGTACCATTTGTGCAAATCTCGAATGCGAACCACATGTATTCCTCCTTTATAAAATAACTTGCGGCACAACCATTAGCCATAGCTAACCGTCCAACAAAAAAAGAAAGCTCACAAGAACTTTCTTTAATTATAGCTTTAGCTAATTATTTGGTCAATATTTAGTTATCATCGAGCACTTCTTTTTGTGTCGATATCCTGCTTATAGACCTGCCCCTCCTTAAACACTGGGCAGATGGACCACCAGGCAGCGTGGCGGTCATGCTCTGCTTCCCTGCCAGGCAATTTTACCCTGCCAGCTTTCTTAGAAAGGCTTAAGCAAGACATGAGTGGCGAATAAACAACTCAATTAACCGATTCACCTCGTTGGGCTTATCCGTATTCGCATTATGGCCGGCACCGTCTACCATTACCAGGGAAAGGCCGGTCCGGTCATGCCAGGCTTGATTTAACCGTTTCGATGACCCGGCCACATCTTCACTTCCACAAATCAAAAGGGCTGGGCAGTCCATCTGAAAGGGGCGGCTGTTTTCCAAGGCTTCTGCAAGCATGCGGTAGCCATGTCCGGCCAGTGCCGCATATTCCGCTTGCCTGCCATCGTAGCTCATCATCATATCCCGCATTAAATCCTGCCCATAAGGGGTTGTGGCGCACGCGGCCGGCCCTGCCTCCAAGAGCCAGGGCCAGGCACAATAACGATAAAACGGCGCTATACCCTTCAGCAGTAAGCGTTCAGCGGCAGAAGTATACCCTTTCGCCAAGGGCCCTGAGTCAATGGCAACCAATCCACAGGCCCTTGTCGGAAAAAGGGCGATAAAGGCTTGGGCAACATAGCCACCCAAGGATTGACCGATCAATAGCGGACGGCTGATTTTCTCGTACTTTAAAATTCGCTCCAACCAGGAGGCCAGTTCATTTAAATCAAAGGTTAGGGAAAATGGACGTGACTGTCCATGTCCGGGGGCGTCCCAAACCAGGATTGGAAAGCTTTCTTTAAAATATGCTATTTGTCGATTAAATAAACGGTGGTCTGCCGTTAACCCCGGCAAAAATACCAGTGTAGGTGCCTGGCCCCTTTCTACAATATCGTTCACCCAATAATGGATTGGCCCTTTTCTTGTATTAAAAACTTTTTCTTGCAAGCCAACGGCCTCCTTTTTTCATCGTAAGGTCAGCGCATAAAGCCCTTTAACAAACGATAATCCCTTGTATACGGGCCAATTTTCAGCGGCAGGCTTCCTTTACTTGATTTTTTATAAAGGCTCTTCATGTGGCTGAAGGTTGCAAAGCTGTGCTTTCCGTGATAAGCACCCATTCCGCTGTTGCCAACGCCACCAAAAGGCAGGCCTTTGCAGGTAAGGTGCGACATGGTATCGTTCAGGCAAGCGCCACCGAAAGACAAGAGCTCAAATAAGCGGTCCGCCAAGGCCCGGTTTTCAGTAAACAGGTAAAAGGCCAAGGGCTTTTCCCGTGAAGCAATAAATTGAACGGCTGATGATAGCTCCGCATAGGTCAGCACCGGCAACAAAGGGCCGAAAATTTCTTCCTGCATCAGGTCAGACGTCGGTGATACCTCCCGTAAAATGGTCGGTTCCATGGTCAACCGCACCGCATCCCTTGCCCCACCACTGACCACTTGCCCGTCAGCGCTCAAGGCAGATAACCGGTCAAAATGGCGGCGGTTAATCACCTGTGGATATCCGGCAGTCGCAAGGCCATCCGGCAATTGTTTGCCAAAGGCATCTGCCAGCTTGTGGCAAAAATCATCTGCAACCGGTTCCGCGACCAGAACATAATCCGGTGCCACACAGGTCTGTCCGGCGTTCAGGATTTTTCCGAACGCAATACTTTTGGCAGCTGCCTCAAGATCCGCATCTGCCGTCACAAGGCAGGGGCTTTTACCGCCCAATTCCAGGGTCACCGGGGTTAAATGCTGTGCGGCCGCCGCCATCACACTGCGCCCGATGGCGGGACTCCCGGTAAAGAATATATGGTCAAACTTCTCTTGCAAGAGGGCCTGGGCCAAGTCTGCCCCACCGGTCACCACTCTGATGAAATTCTCCGTAAAGGTTTCCTGGAGCATGCGCAAAATCACTTCGGTGGTGTGTGGAGACCCTTCTGACGGTTTCAGAACAGCACAATTGCCGGCCGCAATGGCGCCAATCAAAGGCATAATGGCCAAATTAAAGGGATAATTCCAGGGCGACAGGATAAGCACCACACCGTAAGGCTCTGGAATCCTATAGGCCTTACCGGGAAAGGCATTCAATCCGACTGCACATCGCTCTGGCTGCATCCATAGGCGCAAATGACGCAAGACATAATTGATTTCCTGGACCGCTAAACCGACTTCCGTCATATAGCCTTCATAATAAGATTTATTCAAATCCGCCTGCAAGGCCGCCAAAATATCCTTTTCATATTTTTGAATTGCCCGCTTGAGTGCCTTTAAGGCATCAATGCGAAATTGATAGGACCGGGTCACGCCTGTATGAAAGTATCGGCGCTGACCTAGGACTTCTTCCTTTAGCATAATGTGCCTCCTAAAATGCTGCTGCAAAACAGTCTTCCTCTTACCAATCATCATACTCTACCCTTACACGGACTCGAGTATAAAAAAACAAGCGGCCCCGTAAGAGACTGCTTGTCTTAAAAAACTTATACGCCACGCTCTGCCATTTGCGTTTTGATTTCATCACAATTGATGCCCACCATGGCCTCGCCAAGATTCCGAGAGTAGTCTGCAATTTTGGCCGGGTCATTGTAATTCTTAACGGTGTTTACAATCGCTTTCGCGCGTTTTTCAGGGTTGTTGGATTTAAAGATGCCTGATCCAACGAAGACCCCTTCGGCGCCCAGCTGAACCATTAAGGCCGCATCGGCCGGCGTTGCAACGCCACCTGCTGAAAAGTTCACCACCGGCAACTTTTTATGCTCATGCACGTACTTGAGCAAGTCAACCGGCACCTGAAGATCTCTGGCCGCCGTAAATAATTCGTCCTCATCCAGCGCGCCAACCCGGGCAATTTCTCTGGTGATTGCCCGCATGTGCGTCACCGCTTGAACGATATCGCCCGTACCGGCCTCACCTTTGGTCCGAATCATTTTGGCCCCTTCAGCAATGCGCCGTAGGGCTTCAGACAAGTTTCTAGCCCCGCAAACAAAGGGCGTATTAAACTTGTGCTTATTGATGTGGTTTTCTTCATCAGCCATCGTTAAAACTTCCGACTCATCAATATAATCAACGCCGATGGCCTCTAAAACTTGCGCTTCAACAAAATGCCCAATGCGGCATTTCGCCATCACCGGAATCTTGACCGCATTTTTAATTTCCAAAATCATTTCCGGGTCACTCATCCGCGACACGCCACCTTCGGCGCGAATATCCGCCGGCACTCTTTCCAAGGCCATGACCGCAACAGCACCTGCTGCTTCGGCAATTTTAGCCTGTTCAACGCAGGTAACATCCATAATAACGCCGCCAATAAAATTTTGTGTCAAATCTTTCAACAAAAACACCCCTTTTGTAAATTCTGAAATCATTATATAATGACATTGACCTGCAAAGAAGCGTCAAAAAAACATTAAACAAGGGGGTCAGTTGTGATTACAATCAATCGAAAAAGCTGCATTTATGAACAAATCTATGAACAGTTGCGCAATAGCATCATTACGAATCAATTGAAAAGCAATGCCAAGCTGCCCTCTAAACGCAGCTTGGCAGCTACCTTAAATGTATCCGTCAATACCGTTGAACACGCCTACCACAAGCTCCTGGACGAAGAATTCGTTTATACAAAAAACCGGTCCGGTTTTTACGTCAACACCATAGACCACGCCTTCTTCCGAAAAAATCGTCCGGTCACCTTCACTGAAGATCCAGAAGAAAGGCAACGACCTTACATCTATGATTTTTCGCCTCTTGGCGTTGATCGAGAAAGTTTTCCCTATTCCGTTTGGAAAAAAATAAGCAATGAAATCCTCTTGGACCACGAAGACCGCTTGTTAACTACGGGACATTATCAAGGGGAATACGAGTTGCGGCAAGAAATCGCTCATTTTTTAGCGGACAGTCGGTCCATCCAAGTGCATCCGTCATCAATTATCATTACGTCAGGCTTGGAATATTCTTACCTGATTTTATTTCAATTGCTGGGCGACTTAAATTTTGGGATAGAAAATCCCAGCTTTGAACGATTGGAGCGCTTGTTTCTCTCGCATAAAATCCAGTACACCTACATTCATTTGGATGAACAAGGCGCCGTCCCGGATGAAACCATCAGCCCCATTGACGTCTTAACCCTTACCCCCTCCCATCAATTTCCGACCGGCCGCATCATGCCCTTACAAAGACGAATGGACTTTCTCAATATTGCCAACGCCAGTAAAAAGTGGATTATTGAAGACGACTATGATGGAGAATTTAAGTATAGCGGGGCCCCCATAGCGCCTTTGAAAGCCATGGACATCTACGACCGGGTCATCTACCTGGGCAATTTTTCAAATACCATTTTTCCCAGCTTACGCCTGTCTTACATGATCCTTCCAGATAAGCTGCGCATTCGTTATCAAAAAAACTACGCCCTTAAATGTTCGGTCCCTTTGCTCACACAGCTCAGCACGGCAAAATTTATTGAAAGCGGCGCTTTTATCCGACATTTAAACCGGATGAAACGCGTATACCGGTACAAACGAAATTTACTCCTATCCTTTTTTAAAGACATCCCCTCTGTCTCTTTAGAAGAGAGCGATGCCGGCCTCTTTATGATTTTAAAAGTAACAACGCCCTTATCGGAAGAGGAGCTCTGTAGACGGGCCGAACGCAGTGACATCCTCATTCGGCCGCTTGCCTATTTTGAAACGACCGGCACTGAATTCAGCAAGCACTTCCTGCTCTCCTTTTCAAGCATTGAAACGTCACGTCTTTTAGAGGCCCTAAAGGCGCTGGCCGCCGCATGGGCCTCGACCGACTAACCTTGGTAATTTTTCTAAGGACAGGTCCCTGGGACACATCCCTTCTCTATCATTCAATAGCGGTGCACTTAACTTAACAAGTCAAGGGCCATTTCGGATTGGTTTCAGCCGATAAGTTTTAGCCCTTGTGCTCTCTTAGGGCAGAATAAACATAATGATTCATCGTTCCTCCCGGTATGTTTGCCTCCGTCGACATCATTTTACCGGGAAATGATGAATCATTTTTTCTTGCGCTTAGTTTGTAAATGCAAGGCATAAAAAAATCCGCCCTAAGGGCGGATTTTAGCGAGGGGTAGAAGAGGAATGGAGTCTATTAGCCTTCCGCTTTGGCAGCCTGTTCGGCAGCAATGGCTTCAGTCAGCGCCGGAACAATGGTATGCCAATCGCCGACAATGCCGACATCGGCAATGTCAAAAATCGGTGCGGTGGCGTCTTTATTAATAGCAATGATATAATCGGATTCTTCCATGCCGGCCAAGTGCTGAATGGCCCCGGAAATCCCGATGGCAAAATACAGGTCAGGACGAACGGTTTTACCGGTTTGACCTACTTGCTGGTCCTTTTCCAGCCATCCCGAGTCAACTGCTGCCCGGGAACCGGCCACAACACCGCCCATTTTATCTGCTAAAGCTTCTAAAATGGCAAAGTCTTCTGCATTACCGATTCCGCGGCCGCCAGAAACCAAGATTTTAGCGTCTTGGATGTCCATGCGTTCGCTGACCTTGCGAATGACTTCTGTCACTTCGACAAACTTATTGTTTTTCGTTAAATCAGGCTTCCAGTTGATGACTTGCGCTTTTGCCGTTTTATCGACCGGGCGTTTCACCATAACGCCGGGGCGAACGGTGGACATTTGCGGACGGAAGTCCGGGCATAAAATGGTTGCCATCAGGTTACCGCCAAATGCCGGACGGGTCATCATCAAGTTCTTCGTATCCGGATCAATTTCCAGCTTGGTGCAGTCTGCCGTCAAGCCGGTATGGACACGACCGGATACACGCGGTGCCAGGTCACGACCAATGGCCGTTGCGCCATATAAAACGATGGCCGGCTGAAATTCTTCAATGGCCTGATAAATGGTTGATGTATACGGTTCGGTTGTATAGTTTTCCAAGCAAGGATCATCGACAACAATGACTTTTTGTGCACCGCGAGCGGCTAAATCATCTGCCAAAGACGCGATATTATGCCCCATAACAATGGCCGTTACTTCGGTGCCCAAGTCTTCTGCCAGTTCGCGGCCTTTACCGATTAATTCATAGGCCACGTTTGATACTTTGCCATCCAGTTGTTCTGCAAAAATTAACACGCCTTGGTAAGCGTTTTGATCTGCCATATTGGTCACACCCTTTCTACAGCATGAAGCGTTCTTTGAGCTTGTCGACAATATATTCTACCGATTCTTCCGGGCTGGCTTCAATCTTGGTCCCTGCAGCTTTAACCGCTTTCGGGAAAGATTTGACCACTTTGGTCGGGGAGCCTTTTAAGCCGAGATCATCAGCATTGGCGTCAAGGTCTTCAAAGTGCATTTCCTGAATTGGTGCTTCAAATGCTTTAAAAATACCGCCGGGCGTCATATAACGCGGTTCATTTAATTCAGCCAGAGCCGTCACCAGGCAGGGCATTTGTGCTTTGACCATATGGTAGCGGTCTTCAAATTGCCGCTTAACAATTACATAATCGCCATCCACGTGCAATTCTTCAGCATAGCTGACATTCGCAATGCCCAAGTGTTCGGCAATTTGCGGACCGACTTGCGCCGTGTCCCCGTCAATGGCCTGACGACCGGTAATCAGAAGGTCAAAGTCCATTTTTTTAAGTGCCAAAGACAGGGTATAGCTGGTGGCCCAGGTGTCTGCCCCGCCAAATGCCCGGTCGGTTAAAAGAACACCTGCATCGGCCCCCATGGCCATGGCTTCACGCAAAACAGCCGTTGCCTGAGGTGGCCCCATGGTGAGAACCGTAACTTCAGCGCCGGTTTCTTCTTTTAAACGAAGCGCTGCTTCCAAACCGGATTTGTCATCCGGGTTCATAATTGAGGGTACCCCTTCACGAATAAGAGTCCCTTTAACCGGGTCCAGCTTAACTTCCGTGGTATCCGGTACTTGTTTGACACAAACCACAATCTTCATTGAAAAGTCCCCCCTTACGATAATAAGTTCCCTGAAATGACCATCCGCATCACTTCAGAAGTACCTTCATAAATTTCGGTAATTTTTGCATCACGCATCATGCGTTCAACATCATATTCGGCAATATAGCCGTAACCACCGTGCAATTGAACGGCGCGTTCGGTTACAAAGCGGGCACATTCTGAAGCGGATAATTTTGCCATAGCGGCTTCATAAGAAAAACGTTTGATTTTCGGATCATCTTTTGCCATAGCGGCTTTGTACACCAAGTGGCGTGCTTCTTCAATGCGCGTGGCCATTTTTGCCAATTCAAATTGAATGTACTGGAACTTACCGATGGCACGTCCAAATTGTTTACGTTCTTTAACATATTCAAGGGTCACATCTAAAGCCCCTTCAGCCAAGCCCAAGGCCTGGGCTGCGATCCCGATGCGCCCGCCGTCTAAGGTGGTCATGGCAATACCGAATCCACGGCCTTCGCGTCCCAACATATTTTCTCTCGGAATGCGGCAGTCTTCAAAAATCAATTCATAGGTCGAGGAGCCACAAATCCCCATTTTACGTTCTTTGGTCCCGAAGCTGAAGCCCGGCGTTCCTTTTTCAACGATGAAAGCGGTAATCCCCTTGGTGCCAACGCTTTTATCCGTCATTGCAAAGACGATATAAGTATCGGCTTCTTTACCGTTGGTGATAAAGATTTTAGACCCGTTCAGAACATATTCATCGCCATCTAAAACGGCTTTGGTTTGCTGGCCGGCCGCATCTGTACCGGCACCCGGTTCCGTCAAGGCAAAAGCACCCAGTTTGCTGCCGTTGGCCAAGGGAACCAAATATTTTTGTTTTTGTTCTTCTGTCCCGTTTTTAAGCAGGCAATCGGCACACAGAGAGGTATGCGCAGACACGATAACCCCCGTTGTACCGCAAACTTTTGATAATTCTTCTACGGCCAGGACATAGGTCATGGTGTCGCAGCCTTGACCACCGTATTCCTCAGGAATGGGAATCCCCATAAACCCGTATTTTTGCATTTTTTTAACCGTTTCCCGCGGAAATTCGTGACTTTCGTCAACTTCCTGGGCATAGGGCTTGACCTCTTTTTCAGCAAAATCTCTAAACAGTTGCTGAGCCATCGCCCGTTTTTCGTCCAATTGAAAATCCATGCAAATACCTCCTTTGATTTTGACATCTGTTTCAATGAAATTTTGTGCAATAATTCACTAACAGAAATGCAAAAAGAATAAAATCAGACAACTTGTTTTTTTCTGACCCTTAAAACAGCAAAAAAAATATCTTAAAAAAAACTAATTTCAGTTTTTTTAAGAGATGTCAAGATACTTTTCGCTCTTTATGTGTCCATTATATCACACTTGTTGATGTTTGTCATAAAATATCACCGTATTTTAAATACCGCTTCCCATGATTTCATTTCAACACCCATTTTGTTGCAATTTTTTCTTACAACCCATATCTTAAAGAATATTTCACTTGTGCATTATTGTGCAATCACAGGCAAATAAAAAAGCTCGGCAAATGCCGAGCGAATAAGTCTAGCAATAAAACTTTACAGATCTTCTTCTGCTTCTGTTACTTCGATGTCATCATCGTCACCGATGCTGGCCACCACATCACCACAGTTCGGGCAAATGATATCGATGGAGTCGCCTTCTTCCGCATCGTCAAAATAGGCGATGGTTTCCCCGCAACCGGGGCATTCAGTTTCCATATAATTGCCCAGAGTATTGAAATCATAGTCTTCAAAATCATCGTCATCAAATTCATCGTCATCTAAATCGAAAACGACGTCTTCAACATCAGACAGGTCTTCATCCAGTGCATCAAGGTATTCTTCAAGTTCATCCTTTTCATCTTGAAGGTAATCCACGACCAGCGCCATTTCTTCCAGTAAGCTCATAAGTTCATTATAAAATTTACCGGTTTTGTCCTTTTCCTGAAGCCCTAATCCTTCTGCGAGACCTTTCAAATAAGCGACGCGTTCTGAAATAGCCATTTCAATCTCCTTTCAACCAACGCCTTTAGGCGCGTTCCAGATAATCACCGGTGCGTGTATCAATGCGCAATACATCACCGGTATTGACGAAGAAGGGCACTTGAACGGTAACGCCAGTTTCGAGCGTTGCCGGTTTTGTCCCGCCGGAGGCGGTGTCCCCTTTAATGCCCGGTTCGGTTTCAGTTACTTCCAATTCAACGGTCGTGGGCAATTCCACACCGAGAATTTCACCTTCATAAGAAGTCACTTGGCAATCCATATTTTCTTTCAAATATTTTTCGCCGCCGTCCAATGCCTTTTCCTGCAGGCTGATTTGATCAAATGTCTCATTATCCATGAAGACATAGCTGTCACCATCAAAGTAAAGATACTGCATCTGACGACGCTCTAAGGTTGCTTTCGGCACTTTTTCACCACCGCGGAAGGTCATTTCTGTGGTGGAGCCGGTTTTTAAGTTTTTGACTTTTGTGCGCACAAATGCAGCCCCTTTACCGGGCTTGACGTGCTGAAATTCAATTACTTGGCACGGATCGCCATTCAGTTCAATGGTGACACCGGGTCTAAAATCATTGGATGAGATCATTCGTTATTTTCCTCCTAACAGTCTTGGTCAATCAGATATATTATACCGTGCAGCGTCTTATATTGCCACCTTTTTATTTATAGGATCAGCAGCTCTTTCGGAGAGTGGGTTAAATTAAGACAACCGTCATCGGTTAAGGCAATCACATCTTCAATGCGTACGCCGCCTTGACCCGGTAAGTACAAGCCCGGTTCAACGGTAATCACGGTACCGGCAGGCAAAGCCGATTGCTGGGCAGGTGAAAACACCGGTTTTTCATGAATTTCCAAACCGACAGAATGCCCCAGTCCATGACCAAAATAGGCTCCCATACCGGCATCCGAGAAAAGGTCCACAGCTATTTGATGGACCTCTGCTCCGATAACGCCCGCCCGCGCTGCATCCAGACAAACCTTCTGCGCTTTCAACACCAAGGCATAGAGGTCTTGCAGCCCAGCCGAGGGCTGGCCGATGGCAACAGTCCGGGTCATATCTGAACAATAGCCGTTAAATTTACAACCGAAATCCATGACCACGAGGTCACCTTCAGCCATTTTTTTACCGCTCGCCAAACCGTGGGGCAAGGCGCCGCGTGCACCGCTGGCAACAATGGTATCAAAACTCGTGCTCTGGGCACCGCGCCGGCGCATCTCCGTTTCCAGGATAAGCGCCACTTCAACTTCTGTCATCCCTGCCCGCATGCGCTCACAAGCCACCTGGAAGGCGGCATCGCCAATGGCTTCCGCTTGAGCAAGCAAGGCGATTTCATCTGCGTCTTTCACGCCACGCTGAGCATCAACGATATCCGACAGGTCAACCAGCCGATCTGCACCGAATTGGGCGGCCAAGGCCACATAGGTCGGATAATCAGCCAACCGGCCATCGAAACCGATTGGGCCGTCATCCACATCCTGCAGAAGCTTAGCCAATTCGGCAATGGCGGTCAATCCGCCAACTTTTTTATGTAGAATATCCGGGGCTTCTTCTTGAGCCTGCTGGGTGTACCGGCTGTCTGTGAGCAAGACAGTCCGGCTTGGCGTTATCAGCAAATATCCGAAACTGCCGCTAAAGCCGCTAAAATAGCGGCGGTTTTCATAACTCGTTATAATCATCGCTGCTGCCCGGCCTGCTTGCGCCATTTTGGCTAAGAAGCGCGCCCGGCGTCCTTGATGGTCCATTTTTTCTCCTTTATTGCTAAACCCAAATCATAATAATGAAGCGCCGCAGGCGCATCCCATTGACGGATATCGGCCTCAATCAAGGCTGCTTCATCCGCATCCGGGGCTTTTACGGCGGCAAGATCTTCGGGCGATTTCAGCCAAAGGGCCTTAGCGGTCAAATGGCCAGCGCCCGCCAGGGAAAAGCGGCCCTGGACGAAAACCTCTTCCGCCTCTATCGGCGCTTTAACCAGCAAATCACCATCAACGATGAGCTTTCCCCTAACATGCAAGGGCGATTCAACTTGCAAGGGCCCAATGACATGTAACTCTATCGGTTCGCACTTGGTCCCTAAATCCTTGCCGGGGCTCTTGGCAATGTCCGCCGGCGGCACCAGGACCAAGGGCGCATCGGCATTGATGGTCAGCCAAACGTCAAAAGCGCCATCTCGCCGATTAAAATCATAAACCATAACCGGTGTTTCGTCCAGCGCCTCTGCTGTTTTTATAACAAAATAGCTGCGCGTTTGGGTGCGTGGCGCAGATGGGAGATGTCTTGCAACAGCCTGCAAGCTGACGCGGTACTGATCATCCCGCTTTAAGTATGCGGCAACATGATTATCTGCTGATAGGGCCTCATCAAATAAAGTCACCGTCTTTCCCACAGCCGGCAAGGTGTCCGGCAAGGCTGCTTGTGCAGCACGAGCAGCCCCGGTCAAAAGCTCTTCCGTTGCGAAGCGGGCCTCTTCAGCGCCTTCCATATCGGCCTGCCAATGCATGAGGCCAAGCAAGGTCATGAGCATCAGCATCACCAAGGCCATGACAAAAAGGACAATCAGTAAGGCGCCGGCACGTTTTTCACCAGAGAAATTCCACCGACAAGGTCGAATCATCGCCTGCCTCCTCCAAGGTCATATGAGTAATGGTGCCGACTTGCGCCTTCTTTTCAAAATAGCGGTAAAAGGCCAATAAGTTGGCCGTTTTTCCTTTGAATTGAACAAGATGATGCCCGGTTTGCGCGTTAAATGTAAGGTCCGGCGCGCTGATGGTAAATTGACCTTGCGCTTTCTGCCAGTTGCCAATCAATTCAGAGGCCTGCCACCGCGCTTGGCTAACGGGCGCCACTTGTGTCAATTGCTTTTGCCGATTGAGTTCATCTTGTAAATCGTGAACCTGGGCCAGACCGGAATAAACCTGGACCGTAAAAAATAAAATAAGTGCTGCCAATAAAGCAATAACATACGGTTTACGTAACCCCATAGCACCCTCCCTTTAATGAAATTGCAGGCTTATCTGAAAGAGCCATTGTTGATCTTTCGGCGTCATATCAAGCAAGCGCACTTGCGTGACGGTGCCTTCATCCTCAATGGCCGCGCAAAATTTTTTCAGTTGCTCCTGGTCCGAACACCGTCCACTAAGGGTTAATTGACTGCCTTGACCCACCCATTTTTCCAAATGAATGGTTGACCCTGCCTTTTCATGAATGGTGGTTAAGACCGCCCCATACGGCACAATGGCTTTATCCGCAGTAGACGAGTAGTCGGCCACTCTCGATTGGGCCGTTTCCAACTGAGCAGTCAAGCGATTCGCCTGAAAATGAAGAAGGCCGGAGGCGGTGATCCCCAAGACAACTACAAGGGCAATCGCCTGCCACAAGCGCTTTTGACCAGCTTGCCCCATTCGCTCACTTTGGCCGGGCAAGTCCGGCAAGGTCGCTGTCTCAGCCGCTTTCGTTAAGCGCAAGTGATCGGTGCAGGCCAGGCCGAAGGCCTGAAGCGTTTCTTTTGCCTGCTGAATCTCAGCAAGGTCCCCCATTTTTAAGGCAATGGCGCAAGAGCCGTCCATACAAGCCCACCAGCCCGACCCATCCGACTGTTCATAGTAACCGCTGCCGTCTTCAAAGCCAAGGCTCTGCCACACCATTTCAGGCAAGTAGGTACAACGACCGACCATCACCTGCTCTCGCCGGGTAAGGGGCGTGCTCATCAAACAAAGGCTGTATAAAATAAGATGAGCTTGTTCGCCGACTTGACGGTAATAGAAAAATGGCCTTTGGCCACTTCCCAGGCTTTGCGCGCGTGACCGTAAAATGCGGTGGCGGTCATGCTCCTCCGTCTTGGCCGGAAGGGTGAGCAAAAACCACCGGCAATGTTTAGCCGGTACCATCACGATAGGCCGGAACCGGTTGCGGTTCAAAAAATAATCTGTCCCCTTGCCCGGCAAAACAAGCCCGGTTTGCTGCGACTCTTGTTCACCTGTTTCACTGTATGTGACCGTCTGCCATTGACCACTTTCCTGGAAAAATACCAGCCTTTTACTGTCATTCATTGGCTTCCCGCCCTTCCAAAGATATTTCCCGGGTCAACATCAATCGTTGGCCGACAGAAGTTTGACCGGTTAAGGTGACCGATAATGCCGCCACCTCTAATGCTTGTCGGGTTTCCTGACCGTTTGCATCTAAATAGCGAATGGCAAGTCCCTCCTTGACCATCCCCGCATTGAGCGGCTGGCGGTCGTTGCCGCCTAAAACGTTCAAGTGCAACCGCCGGTAGAGGACGTAGGGCCCGGCTGACCGGTCTTCTGCGGTTTGTTTGCTATTCCAATTTAACCCGTATTCAATAAACTGCCACTGACTTTCACCAAAGTTAAACCCTTTAGGCACGGCAATCCGGCGCTTTAAATACAGCCTATCTGACCTCAAGGGATCATCATGTCTCATTGTACAAACGCCTTCTGATTCACGAATATCCTCTTCCATCCGGTTCATGCCATAGACCAGTTGATCCCTAAGGCGCACCTCGTCTGCCAAGCGATGGCTCGTCTGCATAAATTGGAAGCAGAATTGGGTGGCCATGAGAACAACAAGGGCGCCGACGAAAAGCGCCACCAAGGCTTCAACTAAACTAAAGGCCTTCTGTCCCTTCATGATGATGCCTTTCTCAGCGTCATATATTGAACTTGTTCATGCTCCCTCTTGATGGTTACGGTGACCACATCCACCCCTTGAACGGCAGAAAAAGGATGACAATCGGTCTGCCAGCGGCCGCCGTCCGGCAGGGTGCCTGTACCGGCGGTGCCGGCCAACAAACCGTCTACGGACGCACGCAGCTCGGCGCGTTCATCAATTTTTTTACCCCATTGCGCCATATTGCCGACCGCCGGTAAAAGGCTCAGCAAAAGGATTGCCATAATAAAGAGGGCCACCAGAACTTCCAAAAGCGTATTTCCAGGTTTACGCATCCCATCACCCCTCAGGCTTTATTTGCCGATAGTAAATACGGCCGACCGAATCCACAATGATATAGCGTTGTGTATTCCCGGCGGTTAAGGTAAATGTTGCCGGAAAGGTCCGGCTGCTCAACCGATCTATCTGCTGGAAGGTTAGCACAGTCGATTGACTGATCCGGCTTTTGAGGGGCACCCTCTTTTGATAAGGGCGGGGACCGTCGTAGTTAATGGTGTAGCCTTGCCCATTCGCCCGTATCACTGCTGTACCGCCTTCACGCATCACCTGCAGCTGAGCTGATCTCAGATTACTCAAAAGCACCATGGCTTCTTGCTCGGTCGTTTTTTCTTGAATGCTGTGATACATGACCGGCATCACCGCTACAGCCACCAGGGCAAAGATCAGACACACCAAGAGCGCTTCAAGCAGGGTAAACCCTCGCAATTGATATTTCTTTCTGTACCTCATGATCCGACTCCCTGACAAGTTCTACCACGGCATCTCGTCCCTGCACATGACATTGATAAGAAAGCCCTTTCAGAGGTGGCTTTAACGCTTGTTTCAAGTAGCCTTTTTCTACCAATGTGCGCTGCCCATCCGGTCGAACACCGTCCAGGGCTGCAGTTTCCATGGCACCTGCTATAATCCGCATGTCCGCTTCAAAGCGCCCATCACGTTCTTGATCGACCAGAGGCATGACGCGGACCGCCAATATCGCAATAAAGCAGCCCATAATGGCCAGGACCACCAGCATTTCAGGCAAACTGATGCCTCGTTTCATACGCCCTCCTACTGTAAAAATTGATCGTAAGTTCCCAGTAAAGGTAAGAAGAACATCAAGGCAACAGCTAAAACCATGGCCCCCAAGAACACCACCGCCACCGGTTCAATGATGCGCAAAAGAAACCGCTGTTCCATCTCGGCCCGTTCGCGATAATAACCGGCGGTATCCAGTAAGGCCTGCGGCAAGTTGCCGGCCTGCTCACCGGCAAATAAAAGCGTTGCCGCCAATTCCGGCACAAAATCCAAATTTTCCATGGCACGACTTAGCGGCATCCCCCTATGCAAGGCCAGGGTTAGAGCGTCCAAATCCTCTCCCACTGAAGCCATAAACTGTCGCTTTTGTAAAAAAACAAGGGCCCGTTCCAAGCCAATACCGGCACTCAATAGCCGTCCCAGGCTCCCGGCAAAAGCCACATACAAGTGCCGATAAAGCAGACGCCTGACCGGTGGTAACCGCCGCGCCAGCTGCCATAGCCGGTGTCTGGCCGGTGGATAAAGGCTGACCCAAATTCCCAAAGCAATGAATAGCGCCGGCCCCAAGGGAACCAAAATAAAAGATAGGCCCGGAATAGCAAAAAGCTTACTGAGTGCTGCCAAGGGCTGCATCATAACCGGCAAGCGAACGCCCAGCTGGGCATATGTCTGCATGAGGGTCGGTAAAATAACAAAAAGCAATAAATTAAAAAACAGCAGTAAGAGACACAACACCAGGAAGGGATAAAAAACCTGCTGGGCAACCGACTGTTTCAGATGCCGGCGTTCTGCCAATTCATCGGCAGCCGTTTGCGCCGCACTGCTTAAGTCGCCCATCATATCCCCGATTTCAAACCAATCGCCAATTTCAGCCGGCAGCCCCAGTGCCGAATCACGCCAAGCCGCTTGCAGCGGTTTGCCTTTCGACAGCCCCTTTTGCAGGTCTTCGCAAATCATACGAATATACCGTTTCGGTGCATCCTCTTGTAAATAGGTCAAGGTCCGCGAAATAGATATGCCACTTTGTAGCATAAAGGCCAATTGACGCAGGAAAAAAATCAGGGCTTCTTCATCGGCAAAGCATTTTTTCCGAACCCGATCCAACAGGGTCAACTCCCGGTGCGAGAGCAAATAATAGCCTTCCCCTTGGAGTGCGGCGGCCAATTCTGCAATCGAAGCAGCTGATTTTTCACCATCGATTCGTTGACCGTTCAGAGTCATGGCTTCATATTTGAAGGTTTTCATGAAGCACCTCCGGCCCGAAAACCCTGGCCAATCCTTGAGGGCTCAGCTGCCCTTGAGCAACTTTTTTCAGCCCATCTTCTTCCATGCTGCAAAAGCCCTTCGTCAAAGAAGCCCTTCTCAATCGGGCACCATCAGCGCCTGACCGCATGAGCGCCCGGTCCTCATCATCCGGCGTCCAGCACTCCTCTACAATCAGTTGACCATATTCACCGCTATCGTGGCACAGCGGACAGGGCTCCTTGCCCGCATCCGCATGAGGGCAGCGGGCTGCCACCAACCGCTGGCATTGAGCCGCCAGCAAAATAGATGCGATGAGCTCACGTGAAACCCCTAAATCAAGCAAGCGATGAAAAACCGCATGAGCCTCGTAAGCGTGAATGGTGGTCAATACCAAGTGCCCGGTCATCGCCGCTTGTACGGCAATCTGTGCCGTTTCAGCATCGCGCAATTCACCAACCAAAATCACATCCGGATCCAACCGCAAAATGCCCCGTAAAGCCCGCGGAAAATCCAAGTCCCGGTTTGGATTTACCTGGACCTGATTGACACCGGGCAGGGTAATTTCTATAGGATCCTCAATGGTATAACAAGCCTTCTCCTCATCTTTCAACTCATTTAACAAGGCGTACAGGGTCGTTGTCTTACCACTATTCGTCGGACCGCTTAAAACGATCAGGCCATGCGGCGCACGGGCCAACCGGCGCAAGTGCGCATCGTGCTCCGGCGTGTAGCCCAAGGATACCAGTGACCGATTCTGCCAAATTTCCGGCAAAAAGCGGAGCACCAGTTTTTCACCATCACGTGTGGCCAAAGACGCCACCCGCACATCCAACCTTTTCCCCCGATAAAGCAGCTTAAACTGACCATCCAACGGTAGAACATGCTCGCCAATATCCATATGCGCAGCCAGTTTAATCCGGTTAATGACCCCTTCGCCATAGCTGCCTTCCAGCCTGCACAAAGGCTTTAATAAGCCGTCTTGCCGGATGCGAATGGTCAACAGCCGCCCCGGTTCAAGATGAAGGTCTGACGCCCGTTCTGCTAAAGCGGCCGATAAAAGATGGCCAACCAGCGTTTCCACATCTCGTCCCGGCGGCAAATGGTCCAAATCCAACCAAATGTCCGCTTTTTCCGTCAGCCGGCCCTGCTGTGGCGGCGCCAGCTGCGCCCACAAGGCCGCCTGAATCAAAGCACGATCGCCCAAGGCCAAGGGCCATTCCGAAGCCGGAGCTGAGTTTAGGGAGGCACAAACCAGCCTTTTTCCCCCATCAAAGGCACACCAGACATAGCCTTGATCAAGCTGGGACTGAAAATCCTCTTGAGCCGGTAATACCGTTTCTTCGCGTAGGTCTACATACGGAATGCCGTAATAGGCCCGGAACACCTCCGGCCAATTATCCGGCAAGTGCTCCTCTGCCCAATCGGCCAAGGTGCCCGCCGCTTGCCGATAAGCTGAAAGCTGATCCGGATAAGCCTCCCCTATCCACTGATAAAAATCATCCATAAGCCCGGTCCCCTTGTATTATTTTAATTGTCTGTCTTTTTATGATAACAAGACCTGCAACCTTTGGCAACAAAAGCTCAGAAGACACATCAATAAAAAAACTGCTGTTGCCAAACAACCGGCCCAGCAGTTCCTGCATATTCTATTTATCTCTGGAGGTCAATGAAATCATCGACTGGGCTAAAACAACATTATTTTCTGATACAACGCGCACACTGCCCAAGTACTCGCCCTGTCTTTTCGGGTAGACCTCCACCATATTTTTAATGACCATGCCTTCGACAATCGGCTCGTATAACTGCACACTTTGCACTTCCGGCTGGCAAACCGCATTATACATCACACGACAACCGATGGTAGCGGTCTGAGCACAAACGGAAGACAAACTACCGATGCTCATTTCACCATATTCATCCAACATAAAATCCGTCACCGGGCCTGAAACTTCCACAAAGGGGCTGCGGCTGGACAGCTGGAAACCGCTCAGCAAAACGATATCTGTTGTATCCCCAAACTGTGGTTGTTTTTGGGTGCTCTGTAAGGCGATAATAATGTCCTGACGCGTGACCACACCGGCTAAGGTATCATCAAAAGACACCACCGGTACAATTTCTGTCCCTTCCAGTACAAAAAGCCGCGCCAAGTAACTCATCAAGTCATCCGGCTTGGCCAATAGTGGATTGGTCTCCATCGCATCACCAATCCGTGAATACGGTTCGCGATTGGCCAAAAGACGCGCCGTAACAATACCGGCTAATTTTCCATCGTGGTCTACTACCGGAAAGTGAGAATGGTGGGTCTGCTTGCTCAACTGAAAATAATCTTCAATATGATCGTCCACCGTTAAGCAAGAGGGATTTTCCGTCATAATATCAGACACCATTACGTATTCTCTGCGTTTAACCCGTTCAAAAATCGTCTGGTTGATGAGTGAAATCAATTCAAAAATATCATAAGGGCAAGAGATGACAATCTGGTCAACATCTGATACGGCTAAGATGGGTTCCCCGGTATGACTGACATTAGCCAGTAAAAGCGGAAACTTAAGCGCCAAAGCTGCCTGGACAATGGCCTCCTGCTTGGCATCTGTAATAATCATGGTCTGGGGGTGCAAGTGTTCATTGTCCAAATCATCCGCTGAAAGAGCCACCAGATATGTTTTGGGCACCTCTTCCCGATGCGCATCGCCGGAAAGAATGCTCCCTTCTAATAATAAGCTCAACTCATAATAGGTCAGTGTATCAATGGTACGCTCTTTATTTTTTTCAATCCGCAGCGTGCCGACTTTTGGAATGGACGTTACATACCCTTGATTCTCCGCTTCTTTAATGGCACGGTAAACCGTCCCCTCACTGACACCCAATTCACGTGCCAGCTGCCGAACGGAAACTTTTTCTCCCACGGGCAAGGACTCGATGTGGGCAATGACCTGCTGATGTTTCGTCTGTTGCATAAGGCCTCCCTATTATTTATAAATTTATTTTATCGCTCTTTAGTATTGTGGCAAAACTTAGAATTCTCATGTGTACTATAGCACAATCTTTTACAGCTGTCTATTATACTGAGGCGCTTATTTGACAAAGACAGGGGGCGACTTTATACTGTTTATGATTAAATTATGTGAGGAGATCAACTATGACCAGCCCAAAAAAACGGCTCCTGACCGGTGACCGACCAACCGGTCGGTTGCACATTGGCCATTATGTCGGGAGTCTGCAAAACCGCGTCCGCCTGCAGGATGAATACGACAGCTTTATTGAAATTGCCGATATCCAAGCCTTGACCACCCATTTTAAAAGACCTGAACTGATTTCGGAAAGTATTATGCAAGTGGCCATGGACAACCTGTCCGTTGGCTTGGACCCGAATAAAGTCACCATTTTTCTACAATCACAGATTCCGTCCATTGCAGAGATGACTATTTTTTACTCCATGTTGGTGACCATGAACGTCTTGCGTCAAAATCCAACGGTCAAATCTGAAGCAGCCAATTACGGCTATGACGACATGACCTATGGGTTCTTTGGTTATCCGGTCAGCCAGGCGGCAGACATTACCTTCTGCGGCGCCCATTTGGTGCCGGTTGGCGAAGACCAGGCCCCCCATATTGAACTGTGCCGTAAGTTGGTCCGGCGGTTTAATGACCTGTATGCCGCCGACGCTCCCTTCCTGATTGAGCCGAAAATGCTTGTCGGTGATTTTCCACGCCTGCCCGGCTTGGATGGGAATGCCAAAATGGGTAAAAGTCTGGGCAATGCCATCTATCTTTCGGACCCGGAAGACGAGCTCCGCAGCAAGGTGATGACCGCCGTGACCGACCCGTCCCGCATTCACAAGAATGACCCGGGCCACCCGGATATTTGTGTGGTCGCCACTTACCACAGCGTTTTTACAAAAGACCAGTATGATGATATTTGTGACCGCTGCAAGGCCGGCTCCATCGGTTGCGTCGCCTGCAAAAAAGAACTTTTTACCAGCATTAACCGCTTGCTAACCCCCTTTAGGGAAAAACGGGCTTATTATGAAAGCCATCTAGATGAAGTCCGCGATATCATCCAAGCCGGCAATGACCGCGCCAACGCTGTTGGCAATGAAACGAGCCGCTTGATGAAAGAAGCCATGCACTTGGTTCCCCATTTAGCCAATGAAAACTGATTACAAGCCGGCTTTTATCGTCTTTGAAGGCATTGACGGCAGCGGAAAATCCACACAAGTTGAGCGTCTGTCAGAGCGGTTCACCGCCGCCGGCATCCGCCACACCTGCCACCGGGAGCCGACCGATGGCCCGGTGGGCCAGTTGTTGCGCCGTGCCCTGGCAAAAGATATTCCGCTGGACGAACTCACCCTGGCCCTGCTTTTTGCAGCCGACCGCAGTGAACATGCCTTAATCATTCAAAAAGAACTGGCCGCCGGAAAAACCGTCCTTTGCGACCGTCACCTGTTAAGCTCCCTGGCCTATAATGCGCCGGCGCTCGACGGCCAATGGGTCCACGCCATCAACACACCCATTCGAGAACGTATCCGCCCAGACATCACCTTTCTTTTTGACCTGCCTGCAGAAGAGGCCTTGACCCGTATCAGCGCCCGGGGCGATGCTCCGGAGCACTACGAAAAAGGAGAGGTCTTACAGCAGGTGCGCGCACGTTATCTACACTGGTCTGAAGCACTGAAAGACCCCTTGCTCAAAATCGATGCAAGCTTACCGATTGATGAGCAAACAGACTTACTCTGTGTGCATTTAAAGGAAGTTTTCCACTATCCCCTGTGATGCCATCCCGCTCCGGCGGGATTTTTTTGTGAAGGATGATCCTATGACCCATTTACTGATTGTTGAAGACGATCACCTGCTGGCAGATGGCTTGGCCAATGCCCTAGCCCAAGACGCCGACGATATTGGTGTGGCAAGTACCTATGTTCAAGCAGTCAATCATTTACAGCGCCAACGGGTAGACCTCGTTTTATTGGACATTCAATTGCCGGATGGCTCCGGCTTTGACCTCTTACCCTTGGCTCAGCGTCAAGCAGAGCGGATTATTTGCTTAACGGCCAATGATGCCGAGTGGGATATTGTAAGGGCCTTAGAAGCCGGTGCCGATGACTACTTAACCAAGCCCTTCAGTCTGGCCGTTTTGCGGGCACGCGTCCGTACCCAATTGCGGCAAATCATGCCCTGTCGTCAATACAAGGATGCCCACCTATACTTAGATTTTAACCGCCTGGTCTTTGAAGCAGGTGGCGTAGACTTACCCCTTAGCGGGCAAGAAATACGTTTCTTGCGCCGACTGCTTGAAGAAAATGGCCAAGTGGTCAGCCGTACAGAATTCATGAACCTGCTTTGGCCAAGCGACCACCATGTCAGCAATGATAATGCCTTATCCATGCTGGCAACCCGACTGCGGCGCAAGATTGAGCCGAATAGCCAGGCGCCACACTATATTCAAACTGTCCATGGGCAAGGCTATCTGTGGGGTGGAGTGAAAAATGATGTTTAACCACAGAACTACTGAAAAGCGTCTCACGGCTCTCCTCGATGCCCTAAGAGAAGGAAAGCCCTATACCGTAGAATACGATGAAAGCCTTGCCTCTGCTCTGGAATGTCGCCTGCTTGACATTTGGCGGGCCCAGGAACTGCAAAACGCCCGCTTAACTGAAGAAAAAAATCGGTCTGCTGCACTGATTGCCGATATTGCCCACCAGTGCAAAACCCCCTTGGCCAATTTACAACTCTATAGCGAACTCTTATCTGAATCCAATTTATCACCTGATGCCCACGCCCATGTGGAAGCCTTATTGTCACAAACAGAAAAGTTGACCTTTCTTTTGGAAGCCCTGTTAAAAGGCGCACGGTTGGAGGCAGGCATTCTTCAAACAAGGCCTGAACGGGCACCGCTTGCCCCTCTTTTAAAAGGAGTCATCAAACTTATGCAGCCCGCTGCCCATGCAAAAAGTATGACCATCCAAGTCAATGCCAGCGAAGGCTATGCCGTCTATGACCTGAAGTGGACAAGCGAGGCCCTGCAAAATGTTTTAGACAACGCAATAAAATATTCACCGGCAGGCAGCTGTATCCAAATTTCCGTCGTCCCGCTGACCTTTTACACCCGCATCGATGTAATCGACCAGGGACCGGGCGTTTCAGAGAAAGACAGTGCCAAAATTTTTAAACGCTTTTATCGCTCGCCTGCTGTCCATCAACTTCCAGGCGTTGGCTTGGGCTTATATCTCACAAGAGAGATTTTGAAATCCCAAAAAGGGTATATTAGCGTGAAATCAACACAAGGTGCTTGTTTTTCACTGTATTTACCGGCAACCGAAGAATCTGTCTAAAATGACAGATTCTTTTTTCATATAGTGGCATTTGAATCGTTCCGGTTTGATATCATCATCTTAGAAAGGGGGACTACCCATGAATCGATTAAAAACGGTCAAGCTCTGTAAAACTTATGAACACGGCAAACATCCGGTACACGCCTTGGTAAACGCCAGCATTCAGATCAAAGCCGGAGAGTTTGTTGCCATCGTTGGTACATCCGGCAGCGGCAAAAGCACCTTACTGCACCTACTGGGAGGTCTAGACCGTCCCACCTCTGGCCAGGTGCTGGTAGACGATCAAGACCTTTATCAATTATCAGCAGATGAGCGGTGTATTTTCCGACGACGTAGAATTGGCTTTGTCTTTCAAAATTACAACCTTCTATCCATGCTCACCGTATACGAAAATATTCGGCTGCCACTGGATTTAGATGGCGCCACTGCTGATCCCTCTTATCTTGAAAGGCTTGATCAGCTTTTAGGCTTAACCAATTTACACGACCGACTTCCCGGTGAATTATCCGGCGGTCAAGCCCAACGGGTTGCCATCGCCCGTGCCTTGTCCGCCAAGCCGGCCATCCTTTTGGCTGACGAACCCACTGGCAACTTGGACAGCCGCACCGGTCAAGATGTCTTAGCCCTGTTGGCCTTAACCCAACACGAACTGGGTCAAACTATTTTGATGATTACCCATAATGAAGCGGCGGCCCAGTTGGCAGACCGCATTCTGCATTTGGAGGATGGTCGCCTCCAGGAGCCCGCCAATGCGTAAGGTGAATAATAAAAAAGTCCTTCGTCGGCTGGCCCGCGCCCAGATCCGCTCAGAAGGGGGTAAAAATGCCATTACCATTTTTGCCATCATGCTGACCGCCCTCATGCTCTCTGCTATTTTCACCTTACTCAGCGGAGCCAATCAAGCCATGGAGATGGACCAATTCCGCCAAGTCGGAAGCATTGCCCATGGGGAACTGAAAAATCTCAACGATTCGGAACTGGAGCAACTTCGCAAATCGACCGCTTTTAAGAAAACCGGTCTCCGAGTCATTGCCGGCTTAGCCACTAATCCGGCCTTACAAAAAATGCAAGTGGAAGTCTCCTATATGGATAAAACCGCTGCCGACTGGTCCTTCACGACACCGGATCAAGGCCAGCTACCCAGAGAACAAACGAATGAAGCGGTTATTGATGAGGATGTTCTCAAAGCCTTGGGGATTAAACCGGTCATCGGGTCGCAAATTCCCTTGGAGCTGCAAATTGGCGAAGCGGTTATTTCACAAACCGTCACCTTAAGCGGCACCTATGCCCATGAGCCGGGTGTATTTGTTCGACAGGTCCTCATCTCCCATGACCTGGTCAACCGCTTGGTCCAACAGGGGAAGCTGCCACCGGACGATTTTACTTCCACGGGGAAAAATCAACTGAGCGTTCAGTTTTCCTCTTCTCGGCAAATTGAAAAGCAGTTACAAGATGCCATCCATAATGCAGGCTATCAATATAAAGGCCCGGATAAGGCGCATTACATTGATTACGGGGTCAACTGGGGGTATACACAAAGTCGTTTAAGCCGGTTCAAGGATCCGCTTGTAGGCGGTAGCTTGCTGTTTATTTTTACGGTCATCCTGCTTTGCAGCGGCCTGGTGATTTATCATATCTTCCGTTTTTCCGTAAGCGATGACATCCATTTTTATGGACTCTTAAAAATAATCGGCACCACCCCGCGTCAATTGCGGCATGTGGTTCACTTAAAGGCCGTCTTTTTATCCCTAGCCGGAATCCCACCGGGTCTTGCTTTAGGATGGGCCTTGGGCACGATACTCTTGCCGAAAATTCTTACCTTAATCAATTTGAAGAACAGTATCATCTTGACCGCAAACCCGATTATCTTTATCGCATCAGCACTTTTTACCTTAGTGACGGTCTACACGGCCAGCATGGGTCCGGCACGGTTGGCGGCTAAAGCTGCTCCTATTGAAGCAGTTAAGTTTGCAGACTTTCAATTGTCCACCAGACGCCGCAATCGCCACCGTCCCCTGTCGCCTATTCGGCTGGGGCTGGCCCACTTACACAGCAATCGAAAACGGCTTGTACTAACGGCCATCAGCTTGGCCCTCACCCTATGGCTATTTGCCAATGCAGTGAACCTGTCTAATAGCTTTAGCGAAGAAAAATACCTGGCAAAAATACCTGCAGATTTCATCGTGGCGAACGGTGATGTATTTGTTCCTGCGCACAGCATATCGGCTGCATCCTTGGACCCCGAAGATATTAAAAGGCTCCAGCCGCTCTTGCCACAGGGAACCTGGGGTGCCGTCTACCGTCCCAGCCACTACGCTGCGGAAATGATTCCTGAACCAGACCTCCGCCGTCTTTACAAGTCAAACTTCGGCTACAGCGATGAAGATTTGGCCGCTTACCTAAAGGGCCAAAGGCCGAATGCTGATGGCATGATTGCCAATGAAGTTCAGCTTTATGGCGCAACAGACTTTATACTCCAAAAGGCTCGCCTACTGGATGGAAACCTATCCTCCTTAAGCAACCCCTCCCAACCTAGCGTTGCCGCCATCATTCGCACAGATGATTATGGTCAGCCCATCGGAAAAAGTCACCGTCTGCGAGTCGGCGATCAGGTTCAATTAAAAATTGGAGTGGATAAAACGGCGGAGCCGCAGACCTACACAGTCTGTGCCACACTAACCCTACCCTATGCTCTTACGGCCCGCTACCAGTTTTCTGAAGCCTACCTGTTGGGTGCAGAGGCATTGTTAGACAAGGACCCGGCAGCGCAAGTCCACTTACTCGCCTACGACTGTCCTAAAAAAGATCAACCACTGATGGAAGAAACCCTCAAGCGATTAACAAGTGCTTCTTCTTTGGACTACGAAAGCAAGGCCAATGCCCGGGCTGACTTCCGACGCCTCCAAAGAACATTGACCTTATTTGCCGGACTTGTCGTGACCGTTATCGCCACCATTGCTGTTGCCAACTTCATCAACACCATCCTCACCGGATTACTGGTGCGCCGGCGTGAGTTTGCCCTGTTGCGCGCCGTTGGCATGAGCCAGCATCAGCTTTACAGGATGCTTTTTGCGGAAAACATTCTGACCATCATCTTGGCCGCCATCCTAGCCTTATCGGCTTTTGCCTTGACCAATCCTCTTATTACGAAGGGCATCAATGAAACCATCTGGTTTGCCGATTGGCAAACATCCTTTATGCCCTTTCTCTTTGTTTTGCCCATTTTTCTGCTGATTGCCATCGCTCTGCCCTTAATCGGATTAAATCGCCATCAAGGCAGCCTGACAGATGAGCTCAAAAAATTTTGACTGAAAAAAGCCCATAAAAATAATCGTCACAGTCAATTCAGCGACTGTGACGATTATTTTTATGCGTGATTTACTTACTCGGCAGGACATTCATGCTGCGCAGCCCTCTTTCCAAGGCCAGCGACAAGATGTAGGCCAAGGCCGCCCCGGCAGCCCCTTGACCAAGGTTGGCCAAGTAGGACAAGGCTGCTGGATACAGGCCCACCAAAATAATTTCAAAAATAAAATACCCTGTTGCCATGACCACGGCACCAACGGCTACGGCGATAATTCGCCCAGCGGTGGTTGGGATGCGCTCAAAAATAATCCCGCAGATAAACCCTTCCAATCCCTTGACCACCAGCGTTACAGGCGCGTACACATAGCCGGTCAAAAGGTCTGCCAAAAATGACCCCAGCCCACCGGCCAACAAACCGCCTGTTCGTCCCAGCGTTAATGCCGCGGCTAAAAGGACCGCATCGCCCAAGTTTAGGTAACCCTTTGTCAGTGGAAAGGGAATACGGACGACCAGCGTCCCAACACAGGTCAAGGCAATAAATAAGGCATATAAGCTTAATTTCTTCGTATCCAGTTTCATTATAAGTCCTCCTTTGTGGTTGGCGATAGTTTAGCACACCTTTGATGCGCACCGACAGGACCAATTGGTCCTTTTTTTTACCATCCAATTTACCGTCACTTTACCTACATCAGCCATGGACAAAATCGTCGCCGTGTGATACCCTTTTCGGGTAACCTTTTGGAATTATTGACAAGGAGGGACTTATGTCATCTCAAGAAAAACCGGCATCACCTTTGGTTCGGCTGTTTCCGCTGCTGGGGCATAAAAATATTCCCTGGCGCCGTGAAATACTCGCCGGCCTGACCACCTTTTTGACCATGAGCTACATTATTGCCGTTAACCCGCAAATTTTAGGGGAAACGGGCATGGATGCAGGCGCCTTGGTCACCGCTACCTGCCTGGCAGCCGCCATCGGGTGTTTTCTCATGGGCTTTATTGCAGACCTGCCCTTTGCCCTTGCCAGCGGTATGGGGTTGAACGCATTCTTTGCCTACAGCGTTGTCATCAAGCAAAATATCCCTTGGGAAATAGCCTTAACCGCTGTCTTCATTGAAGGTATTATTTTTATTTTCCTAACCCTCTTTAAGGTACGGGAGGCAGTTGTCAATTCAATCCCGCAAAATATGAAGCTGGCGGTTACCGGCGGTATTGGATTGTTCATTGCCATGATTGGCTTCAGTTCCAGCGGATTGATCGTCCCCAACGAGGCCACCATGGTATCCATGGGCGCCTTCCATATACCAACCATCATCACCTGCCTGGGCGTCTTTTTAATCGCCGTCCTGGACAAACTGAACATTCGCGGTTCTATTCTCATCGGCATCGCCATGTGCTCGATCATCGCCTGGATTTATGCCCTATCCAATCCACAGGCAGCTGCTGACCTGGGCATCTACTTACCCAACGGCGTTTTAAAATTTGAATCCATTTCTCCGATTGCCGGCAAAATTGCCTGGGAACACTTACTGGATTTGGAAACATTTAAAACCCTGTTCATCATTATCGTAACCTTCCTGTTTGTTGACTTTTTCGATACCGTGGGCACCCTAGTCGGGGTCAGCACCAAAGCCGGCATGCTCGATGAACAAGGTCGCGTCCCTCGCGTCGGCCGCGCCCTCATGAGCGATGCTCTGGCCACCACCGCCGGCGCCGCCTTAGGTGTCTCCACCGTCACCACCTTTGTCGAAAGCTCCACCGGCGTCTTGGCCGGCGGCCGCACCGGCATTACCGCCATCACCACCGGCTGCCTCTTCTTAGCCGCCATGTTCTTTTCACCAATCTTTATCGCCATACCGGCCTGTGCAACAGCCCCGGCCCTTATCTACGTCGGCTACCTCATGCTCACTTCTGTCAAAGGCATCGACCTCTTCAACATCACAGAAGGCATGCCCGCCTTTATCACCATCGCCGCCATGCCGCTTACCTATTCCATCGGCGACGGCCTGACCTTAGGCGTTCTGAGCTATGTTTTCATCAACTTAATCTACAACATCTTTGCCGGCAAAGACAAACGCGAACCGGTCAGCTGGGTCATGATCATCCTGGCCGCCCTCTTCGTATTAAAATTCATCCTTATGTAAGTACAAAACATAAGACAAAAAAATCCGTCTGCCCTTCACAAAAACCTGTGAGGGACAGACGGATTTTTTCTATGCATTTTATATTCTGCCCATATGATTCAACTCGTTACGCATAGCCATCAAAGCATAGCAAATAACGATAAAATCAACCAAGGGTTCTGTAAACCAAACCGCAGAAATACCGAAGCACATCGGTAGAACAATCATAGCCGGCACAAAAATAATCAATTGTCTCAGCATAACAATCTGCCCGGCTTTTTTCGCGTTGCCGATGGATTGGAAAAAAGTAATAACCATCACCATCACACCGTAAAGAATGAAGATCGAATAAAACATTCTAAAGGACCAAATGCCATCTGCAATAATGGCCGGCGCTACACCAAATAGGCCCAATATTTCCCCAGACCATACCAGGGCCGGCAACCAGAATATTCCAGCCAAGATTAAACCACCAATGCAGAAAACCTTCATGCTCTCGCGCACGCGTTTATATTCACCGGCACCAAAATTAGTACCAACCACCGGCTGCAAGCCTTGGCTCATCCCCCACAGGGGAATAAAAGAAAAAGCGTATACCCTTAGGGAGGCCGCCATTAAAATACCATTGGCTTCACCACCGTATTGAAAGGCCATTTTATATAGCAATGTTTGCTGGATCATAAATAAAATTTGCATCATCATGGCGGATGCCCCTACAGCAAACATTGCTTTTTTAATTTGCGCATCTGATTGAATGCGCCGAATTTTAACAACTTTACTTTTTCTAGTGAAGTAACGCAAGGTCACCAGGGCTTGAATAAATTGAGCGATAATCGTGGCTAAGGCCGCCCCTTCTATAGCATAGGGTCCCATCGCAATCATAAAAATGGGATCTAATATAATATTCAGCAAAGCCCCCAGCCCCATGATAAGCATGGCTTTTTTCATAAGCCCTTCGCCACGCATCACCATATTGGCCGACTGGGTAAAGTTAACAAAAAGCGACCCCAAGAACAAAATACGCAAATATCGTATGCCAAGGGTTTTTATCTCACCACCGGCACCAACTAAGGTCAAAAAATGCGGTGCCAAAAGAATGCCGCCAATGGTAATGATAGCTGAAAAAATGATAACCCAAAAAATTAAGTTACCCATGATCTTATCTACAGTCTTTGTATCACCTTTACCGATGGCTCGAGATAAAACAGAGGCTGAGCCGATACCGATAAGGGTTGCCACACCATTATTGACAAAGGTCAACGGCAGCGCAATACCGCAGGCAGCCATAGCCGCCTGTCCTATAATTTTACCTGCGAAAATACCATCCATTAACGGATACAGCCCGATGACCATCATCCCAATGACGGCCGGCACTGACAATTGCACTAAGAGGGCCAACGGCGTTTTTGTCAACAGTTGTTCTTTCATTGTTTGCCCCATCCCCAAACCATTCCTTTCTTACTGAAGATATCTTTCCATATCAATGATATAATCCGCTGTTTTATTTAAGAAGGCGGTATCATGGGAACTAATTTGCTCCCTGAATCTTATTGTCCTTATTCCCTCCTAATAAACAAAGGCTTCTGCCAATTTATTTTTTTCCAGCAGATTCCGGTAAGTCGGAGACTGGTCGGCCAGTTCGGCATGGCTGCCGACAGCTTCCACACGCCCTGCATCCAGCACGACAATTTTATTGACATTTTCAATGGATTTCATCCGATGAGAAATAATGATCACCGTTTTATTTTGGATCAAGTGGTTCAGGCTTTCCTGAATTGCTTTTTCATTGGTGACATCAAGGCTGGCGGCAATTTCGTCCAAAATAAGAATGGGTGCATTTTTTAATATTGCCCGGGCGATGGACAAGCGCTGTCGCTCACCACCGGAAAGCTCGGCACCGTTTTCACCAATTAGGGTATCAAAGCCCTCCGGCATCCGGTTGATAAACTCCAGACAGTGGGCTGCTTCAGCAGCCTGGCGTACTTCTTCATCTGTGGCATCTTTTCGGCCAATGCGGATATTTTCCATAACGCTGGTGTTAAAAAGGGTCACATCCTGAAAAACGATGGAAATATGGGAAAAAAGCGTTGAGGCGGCAATCTGCTTAATGTCTTGGCCACCTATGGTAATCCGACCACCGTCATAATCGTAAAGGCGGGAAATTAACCGTAAAATACTCGTCTTACCACAACCGCTGGCACCAACCAAAGCCGTTACCTCGCCTTGCCGCGCCGTAAAACCGACCCCGCGTACCACCGGTGTATCTGCATCATAGGCAAAGGTGACGTCTTGCAATTCTATGTCAAAATGCGAGAGGGCCACTTCCGCCCCCTCTTGCACCGGCGTGTTGCGGATTTCTTTAATCCGTGCCACCCGAGGCCCGATGTAAAGAATTTCCAGGTACCCTTCTTTAGAGGCATCCAGGGCTTCTTTCACTTTAATGGCCGCCAGCAGATACCCTAAAAGGTAGAGCAGGCTGATCTCACCTGCCATTAGTAAATGAGCCCCCACGATAATAACCACCGCCAAGCTGACATATGAAAAAAGATTGGATAAGCCCATTGCAAGCAAGCTGCCGAATTCAGTTTTAATATGAATCTTTTCACTTTCTTCCATCTTTTTGAAGAGGTCTGCCTTGGTTTGACCCACCAGGTTAAAGCTTTTAATTTCCTGCTGCAGTTCAATGGTCTCCTGAAAGGCCTCTGAATTGCGCCGTAAAATATCGTAATACCGCTTGTTCCCGGCGCTGACCACCTTACGTGAAATCGGCAGCAAGGCAAAGCTGAAGACAAGCGGCAGAATAACCGCCAAGCCCAACTTCCAGTTGCCAATGAGCATCATCAAAGAAATAAGCGGAAAGAAAATCGCCATGCCCATGGCCTTCGGTACCGAATGGCTCAAACTGTGTTCAATGGCGGCCACATCTTCCATAATGCTCTGGGATAAGTCGGAAAGATCGTGCTTGGAAAAATAAGAAAGCGGCAAGTCTGCCAATTTTTCTGCCAGCTCAATGCGCAAATGGGCACTCTCGCGATAGGTCGTGTTGTACATGCGGTCGTATTCCACCCGCATCAAAAGGAACATCGCAAGTAAGGTTGCTGCAGACAGGCCAACGTATAGGTATGGATTTCTCACGTGACCTAAAAGCAAGCCATCCATAAAGAGTAAAAGTAAGAATGCCGGCAGCATATTGATGCAATAGACCCAAAAACAGGACCACATGGCTTGGACGACTTCAGCTGCCCCTGTATCTGTTAAAGCAAATTGTTTTTTAAAGAACGCTTTCACAACCAACCCTCCATTCATTGGCACTTTGATACAAGCTCATCAAGCCTTTGTAGCGCGTATCTTGTCCCATCAATTCAGCATCCGATCCTCGTTCCACAATTTCACCATGGTCTAGGACCAAAATCTCATCCACCGCCCGTATGCTGGATAAACGGTGAGCAATCATGATAACCGTTTTATCCTGCATCAGATTTTTAAACGCTTTCTGTAATTCATGCTCATTATCCGGGTCAATGGCGGCGCTTGCCTCATCCATAATGATAATCTGTGCATCTTTCAAAATGGCTCGGGCAATGGCAATGCGTTGCTTTTCGCCACCTGAAAGATAGACCCCGGCGCTACCGATGAGCGTCTCTTCCCGGCCGGGAAATTTGTCCAATATGACATCACAACCGGCCAGGTGCAAGGCGGTCATGACCGCTTCACGTGAAGCGCCCGGACGTGCCAAGGCCACGTTATCGTAAATGCTCTGCTTAAACAGCTTGGCATTTTGAAACACAAAGGCGATATTTTGAATCAAGGCCTCCTGGCGATAAGCGTCTAAAGGTTTGCCACCAATTTTAATTGTCCCGGCATCCACTGCGTAAAAGCCGGATATCAACTTGGCAATGGTTGATTTACCGCTCCCTGAGCTGCCCACCAAGGCATAAGAACGACCTTCCTGAAGGGTAAAGCTTAAATCGCTCAGCACCTGCTTATCCTTATAAGCAAAGTCCACATGTGAGAACTCAATATTATAATTGTCAAAAGTTCTCTCATCGCCAAAGGCCAACTGGTCCTCCTGCATGTCCTGGTAGAGGTTTTCCAAGGCATCCACTGCATAATTGGCTTGAAAATCATACATAGACACCCACATAATCTTCATAAATGATACAAATAGGATGCCGCTAAAGAAGAGAATGAGCAAGAGTTCCACAGCCAAGACCCTTGGATCGCCAAATGCTACTGACGAAAAAGCCAAGGGAATGATCAAAAGTGCCATCAATCCAAAAAACAACCACTGGTATAAAACATAGGGCCGCTTACAGCTTTGACTGTAGTCATAAGCATATTTGGAATAATCGGTAATGGCCTTATAGAGCGCCTTGAAAGAAGCAACCCTGGCGCCAAAAATTTTTACCACCGGCATGCCACGCACATACTCCACAGATTCAGCACTCAGAGTGGCCAGCGCTTCTTGATAAATTTTCATAAATTCTTTTTCGCCCATCATCCCTTTAAGCAAAAGCCCTGCCAAAAGGATGAGAATCAAGAGCACCAAGCCAACCCGCCAGCTGATATAAAAGCTTAAAGCCAAGACCAATATAGGCGATAAAAAGGCCTGCGTATGATCCGGAATCAAATGCGCCACCACCTGATGGGTTTGCGCTGCATTGTCATCAATCGTTTTGCGCGTAACTCCGCTGGGATGCAAATCAAAAAAACGGAAGCTGGCATTGGCCAAGCCCTCAATGCCACGCTTGCGCAAGTTCGTTTCCAGCCGGAAGGCCAAGACATGGGAACAGGCCCCCGATATGATATAAAAAATTGCCCCCAGCGTTAAAAAAAGTGCCGTTTGCAGGGCATAGGAACTTGCCAGCGACAGATCCTCCGCCACCAACACCCCATCTAAGAAACGATAAATCAAATAATAACCGTAAACCGTTGCCAAAACCGACAGGGCAGAGCAAAGTATCGCTAAAATTCCCCACCCCTTTCGCTCTGGAACATAGCTGAATAATTTTTTGTACGTTTTCATCTTATCCTCCTTAACTGTCCGTTTAGACGGCATTCTTCAGCAATTTGCTATAATCTTTTTAACACACGACCACAAAAAGCCAATTGCTACCATCTTTTATAGTGCTTATTGTATACGGCTAATTATTTTGTTACAATAGGATTAGCCAAATCAAGTCCAATCGTAATATCGTCTAATCGTGGCAGTTAGGAGGGACAGATGCACTCTTTTCAAAAAATCATTGACCATTACGTTGATGAAACGGCCCAGCTTTGCACGGATTTTTGCCCTGCCGGTCAAGCATTTACAGGGGAGCGGGAATACTATCGGGGAAAATATTGGTATTACGAAACCCCGGATTTTATCGTAGATATCCACGATATGCTGATTAAAAAAGATTATGTTGAAGCCATGAATGAAGATTTAAGTCAATATATCCTATTGAGTTCATCTTACATTATCACGGGCAGCGGTGAATGGCTCTCCCCCTATCAAGCTCTTGAGCCCGATTCCCTCTTCATCTTTGATGCCGCCCTGCCTACGGACCGCTGTCTGATGCACGGCAACTCTGTCTACAAAGCAGTGGGGATCCGTTTTAAAGAAAGCTTTATCGCAAATGCCGGTCTGTCAGAGCGTTTCGCCAGCAAAGACAAGCTAATGCGCATGTTTTATGAAACGCGCACAGAGATTATCCGACCGATTCGAAAATTGGCTATGGATATCTTAAATTGCAAAATGGAGGGTACCTCAGCAGCCCTATTTTTTAACGCCAAAGCCCACGAATGGCTGGCCATTACCCTGGATGCTTATGAACAGCAAAAAACCAAGCGTCCTCTGGTTGCCAGCGATCAAGCCGCTATTGATACTGTTGCCCGTTACATCCAAGACCATTACGCCTTCCATATTTCTCAAACCTTTCTAGAAAAGCTGGCCGCTATGAGTGGTACCAAGTTAAAAGAATGCTTTAAACAGCACTACAATATGAGCATCACTGAATTTACCCAGCGCAAGCGCATGAACATTGCTGAAAACTTGCTCCTCACCACAGATATGGAAATTCGCGATATTGCCAAAGCCGTCGGCTACAGCTCGCCCAGCCGATTCAGCACCTTATACAAACGTTATAAAAATATGCGCCCCGGCGATGTTAAAGCCTTAGCCGGTAAGTAAGGCAAAAAAATAAGGCCCTGCACCAGTAATGAAAAATTCATTCTGGTGCAGGGCCTTGCCTTATGAACTTCGTTTACAGGAAGAGCGGCATACGCTCGCCTAAATGGTGCCGATATGGTAAACACCGGCACCGATCAGCCCAGGTCCGGTATGAACGGCAAGGGCGGGATCAAGAATGGCCTTAAAAATAGGTTTTTCCGGGTGAAGGATATTTGCCAAATCATTCTTAAGATTTTCTTCCTCAACAGGTTCTTTGCTACTACAAACAGCAACCATATAATGATCACTCTCTTGCGCAAAAGTAGATACTTGCTCAATGATTTGCGCCAAGGATTGACGACGACCGCGGGTCTTTTTAACGGTGTAATAAATGCCTTCATCATTACAAGAGATGACCGGTTTAATCCGCAAAGCAGTACCAAGTAAAGAAGCCACAAAACCGATACGGCCTCCTTTTTGCAGGTACTCCAGCGTAGCAAGTGCAAAAAAAACTTTTGATTTTTTTATCTGCTTATCCAGATACGGACAAATTTGTTCAAAGCTGGCCCCTTCATCAATTTTATGGATCACATCCAAGGCAAAAAAGCCGGCGCCAATACCGATGTTTTTGGTATTAAAAGTAAAAATCTCCAAATCCGGAATATCTTTCATCATTAAATTAATCATATTATGGGTGCCGGACAGGTGGGCGGAAATATTGATGACAATGACTTGGCTAAAACCGCCGTCACGAACAGCGTTAAAGACATTGGTAATATCATCCCCATTGGGCAGAGAGGTGGTCGGAATGGCTTCCGGCAACCGTTCAATCAATTCATCCGTACTGATGTCCACACCGGCCACCAAATCCTGATCACCATAAATAACATGAAAGGGTAATTCAAAAACATCCGCCCGGTCCTTGTAGGCTTGCGGAAGGTCACAGCCGGCATCTACGATTACGGCGATTTTTTTGTTAGCAGTCATACTATACCCACTTTCTCTTCTATCATCTCTATTGCTTATCCGGCCCTGGTGTCCCCTCGGCCCTGGCACTCGGTTTATTGTTCAAGCCAGCAGACCGACGCAAGGGCTGCCCCATATCGCGCAGAATGCTCAAAACCTCTTTGGCAAAAATATGGCTGGCAACGGACAAGGTGGCCATGTGCATGCCCAACATACTGGGCGGTAATTTATCAATCATATGCGCGCTGTCGAGATCGCCTCTGGCAACGCGACCGATGTGGTGCAGGCTGCGCTCATACTGTTTGCAAAAAAGATTATAGGCCGCTCGGTAATCCCCGCGAAAGGCCACCACTTGCAGCTGCAGTCCATCGGCAATATCTTGAATGGACAGCACCGGCTTGAGCGATACCAAAACCATCAGGTAGGCCAAATGCACCCGGCTATAGCGTTTTTTAACCGGCTTTGGCATAATCCGCTGTTTGACGTAATTGTTGATCATGGCCGGGGTCAATAACTTATCATCATCTGTAATTTGTAAAAAAGCACAATGGTCATTCACAAAAGGGACCAATTGATCCATGTACAAATGAAAATCCGGCAGTTCATCCCACCGTGGCAAATGAATGGCTTCAATCTCCTGCCCCCAGGCACTTAACCTTTCTTCAAAATGAGACATACGCACCTCCATTTCAAAACCATTACCAGTATATCACGTTCATCATATTAGTCAACATGGTTTTCAAAACTAGATTCTCTTTTGTTGTCACAATAATGTTTTTATTTTATCAAATAATGGTATGAAGATAGCGGTTGATATTTTCACCGATTTGTAACATAAATTTAAATGAGAGAAGGCTATCGAATGACAACTCGTCCTCATATCGTTATTTTAGGCGCCGGCTACGGTGGACTATGCGCCGCCTATCGTTTACAAAAAAAATTACAGCCCGGCCAAGCGATGATCACCTTGGTGGACCGCAACGGCTACCACGTTAATAAAATTTCCTTGCATGAAGTGGCTTTAGGTAATGCGCTCAGTCAGGACATCTCTTATGACCTGGTGCCTGTGGTGCGCCAGCCCCATGCCCGCGTTTTAAAAGCGGAAGTCCTGTCCATTGACCGAAAAAACCAGCTGGTCCACACTTCTGAAGAAGACTTAGCTTATGATTATCTGGTGATTGCCTTGGGATTTGTACCGGAAACCTTTGGTATTCAGGGCATGGCGGAAAACGCCTTTCAAATTGAAAACCTGGCGCAGAGTGAGGCCATTGCCCGACATATTGAGGATTGTTTCCGGCGCTATGCCTTTGCCGATGCAGCGGACCGCGACCCCTTGGACTTGGCCATTTTAGTCGGCGGTTCCGGATTTACGGGGACCGAATTGCTGGGTGAAATCGGCGATCGGGTGCCACTCTTGTGCAAGAAATACGGCATAGATCAATCCCTGGTTTCCATTCGCTGCGTCAGTGCCGACCATCAATTTTTGCCGATGTTTTCGCCGAAAGAGGCTCAAGAGGTCATGGACTACCTGGTATCCTGCGGCATTTCCTTTTACATGGATGCCATGATTCATGAGGCAACGCCCAAGAGCTTCCGCTTTAAGGACGAAAATGGCGACCATGAATTCAAGGCCAATACCCTGATTTGGACCGGCGGCGTCAGCGGCAGTCCGCTTATGAAGGAGACCTTCGGTGATGCGGTGAAACGTGGCCGGTTGATCGTTAATTCAGACTTGACCGCCCCGGGCTATGACAACATCTACGTACTCGGCGATTGTGCCGCCTTTATCAGCAAGGGCAAAGACCGCCCCGAACCAACTACCGCACAAATTGCTACCCAGATGGGCTACCACGCTGCCGATAACATTGTCCGTACCATTTTACGTCGACCACGCCACGCCTTTGTCTACCACTACCGCGGAACGGTCTGTTCCTTAGGCGCCCGACACGGGTTGGCAGACTTAAAAGGCCGTACCGTCAAAGGCTTTTTGGCCATGCGGCTCAAGCTCTTTATTGAATCCGTAACCGATTACAAGGTCTCCGGCCTGTATAATGCCATTAAGCATACCCGTCTCTTCAAGCTCTTCAATTTCTAATCCCTATAACGAAAAAGCGCTGTTGTCCTCATGATGGGACAACAGCGCTTCTTTATTTGAGAATTTTTTCAGCTCGCCGGCGCACTTCCTGCAAAATATGTTCTGTATCCAACTGAGGCCAGGTCCGATTGGCGTAAATCAACTTCCCGCTCGCATAAACGCGCCGCACATCATCGGAATGGGCCGCGTATATGAGGGTAGCGGCAGGATCGTGATTGGGCACCCACCAGGGGGCGGTGGCATCAAAGCAGACCAGGTCTGCCGCCTTACCAACGGCAATGCTCCCGATGTCATCGGCCCAGTGCAGGGCGCGGGCTCCCTCAATGGTCGCCATTTTCAAAGCGTCCTGGGCAGAAACGAGGGTCGGGTCAAGCCGGGTCACTTTTTGCAGCAGGGCCGCCAGTTGGGCATCCCGCAAGACAGATTGGCGATTGTTTGACGAGGCGCCATCGGTGCCCAGGCCGACAGGGATACCCCGGCGGCGTAAGTCCGCCACCGGACAGACACCGCTGGCCAGTTTCATATTGCTGGCCGGGTTGTGGGCCACCCCCACGTGGTGGTCTGCCAAAATATCCATGTCGGCTTCGGTCAACCAGACGCCGTGGGCAATCAGACAAGGCCGGTCAAAGAGGCCACAAGATTCAGCCAGGGCGACCGGGGTCATCTGGTAGGCTTCCTGCAAGCTGTCAAACTCTTCCTCTGTTTCACTGACGTGAATGTGAATTCCCGTTTGCCGTTCTCGGGCATGGTCGGCAACCTCCCGCAAATAATCAGGCGAGCAGGTATTGGTGGCATGCGGTCCGTACCACACTTTAATGCGGCCCTTATCGTAATCATGCCACCGGTCAAAAAGGTCGTCATTTTCTTTCAAGGAATGGCGGTCATCATCTGTAAAACCAATCATCCCCCGTGACAGGTTGGCCCGCAGACCGCTTTCCGCAACGGCTTGGGCAACGGCATCCATGTGGTCATACATATCCGCAAGGGTGGTGACACCGGCGGCCATCATTTCCATAAGGCTTAGGAGGGTCCCCCAGTAGACATCTTCATCGGTCAGTCGTGCTTCCACCGGCCAAATATAATCATTCAACCAGGTTTTTAAATTCTGGTCGCCGCCGTAACCGCGCAATAGGCTCATGGCCGCATGGCTGTGGGTGTTGACAAAGCCCGGCGTTATCAAATAATCCTCAGCATTGACCACTTCCGCTCCGGCAGGCGGCGCAAGCTGGGCGCCAAGAGCGGAAATTTTTCCATCTTCAACAAGGATACTGCCCCCTTCAAGGGTCAGATTGTCTCCGGCCAGGTAAGTGGCATCTTTAAAAAAGAGCGGTTTAGTCATCCGTTGCCGCCTCCTGGTCTGGTGTCTCCTCTTCGGATTGACCATCGTCGGAGCCAGCTTCATCAGCCTGGATACCGGCAAATAAGGCACTGGCAAAGTCACTGGCGTTAAAAGGAAGCAGCTGGTCCATCTGTTCCCCTACGCCGACAAATTTCACCGGCAGATCATATTCCGAATTGATGCCGATGACCACACCACCCTTAGCCGTCCCGTCCAACTTGGTTAGAATGACCCCGGTCAAACCGGTGGCTTCACTGAAGGCCTTAGCCTGAGACAGGGCGTTTTGTCCGGTGGTGGCGTCCAATACCAAGAGCACTTCACGTAGGGCATCGGGCGCCTCCCGATCGATGATCCGACGGATCTTGTTCAGCTCGTTCATCAGGTTTACCTTATTGTGCAACCGGCCTGCGGTGTCGATGATGAGCCAGTCAACCGACCGGCTTTTGGCGGCGGCAATGGCATCAAAGACCACCGCCGCCGGATCTGCCCCTTCCTGGTGGGCAATGACACCACAACCAACCCGGTCTCCCCAAATTTTCAGCTGCTCAGATGCGGCAGCCCGGAAAGTATCTGCCGCTGCCAGGAGCACCCGCTTGCCTTCCCCTTGCAGCAGATAGGCCAATTTACCAATGGAGGTGGTCTTGCCAACCCCGTTGACCCCCACCACCAAGATAATGTTCAAGGCCCCCGGCACTTCCGCCAACACAGCGTCGGGTACAGCCAGCCGTGCCTGTAATTCTTCAGCCAGGGCCTTTTGTAAATCTTCTGCTGTTTTCAGCTTGTCCTTCCGCTCCCGTTCCCGCAGGTTTTCCACCAATTCAAGCGCCGTATTGACGCCAACATCACCGGAAATCAAGGCTTCTTCCAGGTCTTCGTATAAATCGTCATCGATTTCCTTGCCGGAAATCATGCCGAACAATTTATCCATAAATCCGTGCCGGGTTTTTTCCAGCCCCTGATTCAGTTCACGGTTCAAGGTTTCCACATCAGTCGGCTCGGCCTTTTCTGCCGATTTGAAAAAACGATCAAATAAGCCCATATTAGTCCTCCTCTTCCAAATAATCTTCAAGCCGTACGGATACCAACCGGCTGACCCCATCCTTGTCCATGGTGACGCCGTATAAACGGTCAGCCGCATCCATGGTCCCTTGGCGATGGCTGATCACGACAAATTGGGTTCCGTCGGCATAGCTTTCAATAAAACGGGCAAACCGCTCCACATTAGCGGCATCAAGGGCCGCTTCAATTTCATCCAAGATGACAAAGGGACTGGGGCGCACTTCCAGCAGGGCAAAAAGCAAGGCAATGGCGGTCATGGCCCGTTCACCCCCGGATAAGAGGGTCAGGGTCCGTTCCCGTTTGCCGGGCGGCTGCGCCATAATGTCCACCCCTGTTTCCAAGATATTCTCAGGCATGGACAAGGCCAAGTGGGCTTGGCCACCACGAAAAATTTGCTGAAAAATACGGTTAAAGCGGTCATTCAATTCATGAAAGGTTTCCGCAAACCGTGTTGCCATAACCGTTTCCATCTCAGCGATGACTTTTTCCAGACGTTTTTTAGCCCCCTCCAAGTCGTCCAGCTGGGCCCGTAAAAAGCTGCTGCGCTCTGACAGGGCGGCGTATTCTTCCGGCGCATTAAAATTCAGGGGTCCCATGGCGGCTTTCTCCCGCCGCCAGCGCGCCAAGTCTTTCGCCCCATAGGCTTCCAGCAAGCTTTTATCCGCCCGGTCCGCCGCTTCGGCCATGGTCAACTCAAAACCTTCTGTCACCGTTTGCACGGCCTGGTCGCTTTTATCCCGAATGCGAATGACCTGGGCCAAGAGCTTATCGTAGCCATCCTTGGCCCGATCTCGTTCCCCCGTTAATTCCCTTAAGCGGAGGCTCAGGTCACTTTCCCGCCTTTGCCAATGTTGTAGGTCTTCCCGCAGGGTCAGCAGCTCTTTCTGGGCAGTCGCCAAGTCTGCTTCAGCGGAAGTGGCATCGGTATTGTTGTCGGCAAGGGTCTGGCGCAAGGACGCCACTTCCCTTTGGCGGCTGGTCTGCAAGGCGGACAGGCTTTCCAATTCCTTGTCTAAGGCCAGCTGCCGGTCCTGGGCTTCACGAACGGATTCGGCCTGGTGGCGCAGGCTTTCCTGGGCCTGGGCCAGAGCCACTTGACAGTTTTGCCGTTTTTCGACCAAGCTGTCGTCTTCACCGCCGCTTTCAGCCAGGCGCTCCTTGAGCCGCTTCTCTTCCGCTTCATTGGCAGCAAATTGCGCCAGGGCCGCAGATAAGTCTGCCTGGGCAGCGGTAACGGCGGCTTCGCGTTCCTTTTGGTCTGCTGTCATCCGGTCGGCTTCCAAGTCAAGGGCCCTTGTTTCGCGCTCAACTGCAGCCAGGTCTTTTTCTACCGCTTCCTGCTCCTGTAGGGCCAGGGCATGCCGCTGGCGCGCCTCGGAAAGATGGTCCCGGCAGCTGCTGAGGCGGTCATTGGCTTGGGCCAACAGGGCACGCCAATCGGTCACAGCCGTCTCCGCATCGGTTTCCGCCTGGGCAAGGGTGGTCAACCGCTCTTTTAAGGTCAAGCGTTCAGCTGTTCGGCTGAGCACAGACTGCCCCTTACCGCGACCACCGGACAAGCTCCCACCGGGGCTTACCAGTTCCCCTTCCAGGGTCACTAGGCGCTGGCGAAAGCCACCCAGTTTGGCCAAGCGCACCGCATCCGGCAAGGTTTTCACAATGGCAATCCGCCCCAAAAGCTGGCGCATGATGCCTTCATCTTCCGCTGCAAAACGCACCAGGTCCACCGCATAGCCGATAAAGGCCGGGTCCTCAAGGGCCTTCCCGGGCGCTCCTCCGCGAACGGTATTCCGGGGCAAGAAAGTGGCGCGGCCGCTTTTGCTTTGCTTCAACCAGTTGATAGCACGCTGGGCCGCCGCATCATTCTCGGCAATAATGTGCTGAGCTGCACCGCCCAAGGCGCTTTCCAGGGCAGGTCCATACTGCGGATCAAAGCTGATGCGCTGGGCCACCGTTCCAACCAAGCCAGTCAATTCTTTCCGATGCTTTAACACGGCTTGGACACCGCCGTAATAACCGGCACCAGCTGCCTCTAAGTCGCCCAGAGCTTTTAATCGACTCTCCGTCTGAATCCGCTCTTTATTTAAGGTCGCCAGTTTTTCAGCTGTTTTATCCGCTTGACTGCGGTTCACATCAATCTCTTTTTGCACCGCGACCAGCGCGGTTTCCGCAGCCTGCACTTGCTCGGCACTGTCCGTAACCGCCTGCCGGGCGGCGTCTGAACGTGCCTGAACCTCCGCCTCTTTTTCCGCCAATTGAGCAGCTGCCTGCTGGTGTCGGGCTGAGCGTTGGTCATCCCCCTTGGCCTGTTCTTCCAAGCGGGCCAAGCGGTTGCGGGCATCGGATTGCTCGCGCAAAACAGCAAACTGAGCCTGTGCCAAGGCCTCTAAAGCCTGGCTGTCCCGGTCGCGCAACCGACGGTGACCGGATAGGGCATCATCCAACTGGGCCAATTCCGCCTTGAGGGCATCGCGGGCTTCACTTAAGCCCCTTTCTTTTTCCGCCAATTGGCGCAAGTGGTCTTCTCCCTGGCCCCATTTGGCCTTTTCTTGCGCCAAGCGTTGGCCGTCCTCTGTCAAGAGGCCTTCCAACTGCCGCAACCGTTCCGAGGCTACAGCCGCTTCCCGGGCAGCCTCATCATGACGCTGCACCAGCTCAAGATGGCGTTCATTTAAGGCCTGCAAGGCATCTGCCGTCTGCATCCGCAAATGACGCGCTTCTGTATCCTCGACGGTCACCTCCTGGACAGCCTTGACGGTGGCAACATAAGCCTCTTCCGCCTCTGCCAATTGATTGCCGACCCGCTCATGCTGCGCTTGCGCTTCATCGTAAGCCGACACCAGTTGAGCCAAATGCACAGCCTTTTCTTGCTGATCCAAGGCCTGATAGCGTTCAACCGCTTCGGCCTGTTCCGCCAGGGCCGGCAGGCGGCTGTCCAATTCATAAAAAATATCCTCTAAGCGGTCAATATCGCCCTCAGTGCTGGCTAAACGCCGCTCCGCCTCACGTTTCCGGTACTTGTATTTGCTGATACCGGCGGCTTCTTCAATTAAGCCGCGGCGCTCATCCGCTTGCAGGGACAAAATATCATCGATCTTGCCCTGACCGATCACAGAAAAGCCGTCCTTGCCCAAACCGGTGTCCATGAACAATTCCTGAACATCACGTAAACGGACGCCCTGCCGGTTGATTTCATACCGGCTTTCACCAGACCGATACAGGGTCCGCGCCACGGCCACCTCTGCATAATCCAGGGGCAGGCCGCCGTCGCTGTTGTCTAAAATCAGGGTCACTTTTGCCATGCCAACCGGTTTGCGGCCGTGACTGCCGGAAAAAATCACGTCTTCCATTTTACCGCCGCGCAAGGTTTTAGCGCTTTGCTCACCTAAAACCCAGCGGACCGCATCCACAACATTGGACTTGCCACTTCCGTTCGGTCCGACAATAGCAGACACCCCGGGTGAAAACTCAAATATCGTGCGATCGGCAAAAGATTTAAATCCCTGTAATTCTAATCGTTTTAGGTACAAGCTGCCTCCTTAATAGATGCCCCTAGGGGTTAGTGCTTCTTTTCCAAGCCGAAGTGCACCAAGGCTTCAAAAGCCGCCGCACGCTCGGCATTTTTTTTGGAACGACCTTTCCCTACACCGAGGCGTTCCCCATTCACCCAGACTTCTGTCGTGAAATATTTGGCGTGGTCTGGCCCGCGGCTGTCCTGCAACCGGTAAACCACTTGTCCATGGTCACAGGCTTGTACGTATTCTTGCAAGCGCGTCTTATAGTCTCCGTAATAACCGTCAGCGACCATTTGCAATTCAGGTCCCAAAAGCCGGTCTAAAATGCCTTCCAAGGGCGCCAGCCCCATGGACAGGTAGACTGCCGCACAAACCGCTTCCATGGCATCAGCTAGATTAGACGCGCGCTTTGCACCACCGTGAGCGCTTTCCCCTTTACCGAAAAGCATCAAGTCCCCGATGCCGAGCCGTTCCGCCGCATGGGCTAAGGCCTCCTCACAGACCACCGTGGCCCGCCGCTGGGTCAACTTGCCTTCATCATCTTCCGGATACTGACAGAAAAAATAATTTGCGATCACCAGCCCGACCACTGCATCGCCTAAAAATTCCAGCCGTTGGTTGGTCATCCCGCCATGCTCTTGCACATAAGACGGGTGGATCAAGGCGGTGTGCAGCAGGTCCAGAGCGATATCCCCGTCTGGCACGAGTTTTTGCGCGAGTTCCTGTAATACAACCCGGCGTTCTTCCGTCATCTTTGCGCCTCCTTTGTCATTCTTTATCGTCTCATTTTACCGTAAACTGCCGATAAGATAAAGCAAAAGAGGCAGGTCTGCAGACCTGCCTCTTTGATCTTTTAATACAGCCACACCCGGACCCCGTACAAGAGGGCCAAATGCACCGGGTAGAAAAAATAGAAAATCCATTTAATATTCAACCCACGCCGGCCGTTGTAAAAGTACGTCAGCACAAATGCCAAGGGCGCGGTAAATTCAAAGGCACAGGCCAGGCCGCCAACCCCGCTCTGCACCAGCCGCGGATTTTTCACCTTAGCGAAAAGGGCTACGTATAAAAGGCCAATGAGCGCCACACCGAAAAAGCTGTAATCGGTATGACAAAAGGCCGCCAGCCCCATAAAGGGCAGGATACCGACCAAGGCCAAGCCTTGGGGGCAGGAGCCAAACCGCTTTCTTACAGCGGTGCACAGGCTTTCACCGGCCCACAGCCCCAAGAGGCCAAAGAGGAGGGTCCACAGCACATTCTGCGCAGCCCATAAGTCCTCACCGCCGTAAATGGCGTAATCAAAGGGCGCTTCCGAAAGCACCGCCACCGCCGCCAAGCGAGCGGCGTAGTGGCCCTTAGACCGGGTGTGTAAAAAGCCTTCTACCAAGAGAAAGCAAAATATTGGAAAGGCCAGGCGGCCAATCAGGCGCAGCACCGCATCCATCATCAGATACTGCTGAAGTTGGGCCGACATGGTTGGAAATTGGCTTTTAATCACAGCAAAATTCAGCGCCACCCCTTCCGCCTGGAGCTGGGGGTATAAAAAGCCGCGCTCCACCACAGCCGCCCCGATGTGGTCGATAAACATGGTGACCATGGCGATGATTTTTAAGGTGGACCCACTCAAACCGCGCGCCCGGCCTATAGAAACTGCTTCTGGCATCCATTCACCTCTGACTTCACATTACTCCATTATGAGCCGTCCCTTTCAAGAGAATCGACCCCTTCATACCCCAGGCACGAGGCCAGGCATGCAAGCGTTCATATAGTAGCTGTCTTCTTCAAAATCCCCGTCATCTTCATCATGTTCATAAGTCCCCTGGGCCTCGTCCGTCTCTTTCATAAGGCGGTCGTAATTTTTTTGGTTGACCATAACGTGAACACCGGCCTGTAAGCTGCCGATCATCCGCTTTTCTTTATAGAGCTGTGCCGCTTTGGTCAAGATTTTTTTCACCATCTGGGGCGACTCCATACCGATGCCGGTTGCATAAACGTCATCGCTAACGTTCAGCCGGTAGCCATCATCCAAGCGAAAGGCGTTCTTAAGCTGCTCGGTGGAGTCATAGGTCCCCCAGACTTTGACCTCATCATCGGCCAGTTTATTGTCGACGGTTAAATAGAAGCCGGACATATCCCAGAGCCGCTGGTCCATGGTCAAGGGGCCTTTATCTGCCGCTACGTGCAGCGTCTGCTTCACGGTCGAAAAGCCCATTTCTTTGGCATAAACGTCTTCAGAAACATAATTGGTCTCTGCCAATTGTACCATAGTGAGAACAAGGCCGACAACACATAAGACGAGCCCCGCCACCGTCATCACAATGAGTGATTTCTTCATAGTCTTTCCTCCTTCAGCCGGTGCACCCGATTACTGCGCACCGCCATCTTCCTTGTCCGGTCCGTCCGCAAGGCCTTTGCCTGAACGCTTCTGCGGTTTTTTCGCGTGGATGACCATCCAAATCAGCCCGATTAAGGCCAGCAAGAGCAAGCCGAGGCCAAAGACCAGGACCGTCGGGATGACAGTCGGAATACCAAAGATGAATCCGGCAGGGCCTGCCAAGACGAGGCAGATAATGCTCAGCATGGTGATAGCCGCCGGCAATAAAACCTTGTCCGATCCTTCCGCAGGGCGTTTGCGCGGACGCTTCTGCGGTTTTTCCGCGTAGATGACCATCCAAATCAGCCCAATCAAAGCCAGCGAGAGCAGGCCGAGGCCAAAGACCAGGACCGTCGGGCCGACAATCGGAATACCGACCATGAGCCCGGCCAGACCTGCCAGGGCGAGGCCGAAAATGCTCAGCATGGTGATAACCGCCGGCAATAAAATAAAGACCAGCACCACCGCTTTAACGACAAAATAAAGGGCTTTCATGAGGGCCTCATCGTTGCCGACCCTGTCCTCAGAACGCCGACGGTGACGCCGGTGCGGCACTGCCCCGGCGCTTGGACCGGTCCCTGCCGCCCTAGCGTCCTGGGGTGCATAAATTTCCGGTTCCACCGGCGATTGACCCGATTGGTCTGCCGGCGCTGCCATTGGAGCAGCTGGTCTGGGTCCATCGTCATAACGGGCTTGCGCCAGCACGTAGCGGCTGGCTAAGAAATACAGGGCATACACCCAAACCGCCACTTTAGCCAGGCCCACCACCAGCGATAAAATCAGCCCAAATACCATGGCCACCGCATTGATGTGAATGTCATCCACAAAATATTCCATCGGGGAAATCAACATATCAATACCGCCACAAATAATCAGGACAAAAATGAGTAAAATGACCCCTTTAACGATCAATTGCCCGGCTTCTTTCCGGTTTAAGTTCAACAGGGCGTCCAGGGTATCGTCAACAAAATAGCCGAAGCGTTTCACAAAAGATAGCACCGTATCCGACTCTTCCGCCGCAAAGGCCGGATCAACATGATAAGCCTGCAGAAGGTCTTCCACTAGTTCATCAAAGTCCCCAAAGCCGGCGATGGCGGCTTCTTCACTGACCCCTTCCTGGACCTTCATATTAATGTGGGCCGCATATTCATCAATAATATCCTGCCGCTCATTTTTATTCAGCACCTGTAAGCGGTCATTGAGCGCTGTTAGAAATGCTTGTTTTGTCATCTGCTTCAACCTCCTGTAAAAAATCTTTAATGCGCGCCGAAAAATCCAGCCACTCTTTTTTCAAGCCCGTCAAATGGAGCGCTCCGGTCGCCGTCAAATGATAATACTTGCGCGGTGGTCCTTCTGTGGACTCTTTTAAGTATGTTTCAAAATAATGCTCATTGGTCAATCGTTTGAGCAGCGGGTAAATCGTGCCTTCGTTGACATCAATGACATCTTCCACCAAATTGATGATCTCATAGCCGTAGCGATCCTGCTCTGCAATCACCGCCAGCACCACCAGTTCTAAGACGCCTTTTTTAAATTGTGCATTCACCGCATATCACCTCATTCCTACCCCTTTTCTATTGCCAGCTTATGGTGCGGATTGGCCAGAAACTTATAGGTTTTGTCATCCACCGTCCAGGTTAAATGAGATACCAAAGGGATACCGGATACCGTCATCAACGGGTAGTTGGCATACACCTTCAGCTCAATCGTTTCCAAACCTAAAATTCGACCCCGGTGTTGAATGCGATACCGGTACAAAAGTTTTGCATCGGATGGCAACCGTTTAAAAAAGCCGTCATCTGTATTTTGGGCCATTTCTTCCATATCGCTCATAAAATTCCGGGCCTCATTATTGTCAAGCTTGGCAACGGTCTGCGCTTCCGCATCCAGCACCTGTACACAATCCTTGGCTTGGGCCGGCGCATTGGCAGTTACCAGCAACCAGCCGCCAATAACTGCCAGCAGGCAAAGCAAAGCCAGTGGAACCACCAGGTAGCAAATTTTTCCATTAAATCGTTTCATACCGCACCTCCTTCACCGTTTACCTGATATGTTTTTATTTACAGTACTATATTAATCTATGTACCTAGTATTGTCAAGTACTATTTTAAAAAAATAGCGCTGCCCGAAAGAGCAGCAGCTGAAAGGCCTTAATCAACCAAAGCCGTCTTTTTTAGGGCCTTGGTAAATTCTTTTTTCTTAATCTCATGCGAGGCAAAAATAATGCGCAATTGCCGATCTTGGCGAACAAAGGCCACCCTGAAGCTACGATAGGCCTCAAAAGGAAGCTTAAATTCAAAAATCATAGCCCCCTTATGCTTGGCACCGGGCACGGTTTTTATTTTCTCCGGGTGGAGACGCACCACATCCCGATAGCGCACCAAGGCGCGCTGCAAAAACACTTCCTGGCTTACCCGCTGTTGTTTTAAAAATTGGGCCAGTTGACGGTTATCATCTAAAAGAACGGTCTCCATAAGTCCCTCCTTCACCAGTCATTACCCTAATTATACCCGGTCGCCTTAACCGATGGCAACGCAACAAGGCTTCTATAAAGAGATGCAATAGAAAAAAGCGCCACCTGACGGTGACGCTGTAGACTGGTCTTTTTAGCTGCGCTTGTCTTTTTGTTGCTTTGCCGCTGCCACAAACCCACGGAAAATGGGGTGGGCGTGGGTCGGTCGACTGAGAAATTCCGGATGGAACTGGCTGGCCACAAAAAACGGATGGTCCGGCAATTCAACCACTTCCACCAAGCGTCCATCCGGAGAGGTCCCGGAGAACCGCATGCCGGCTTCCTGAAGCCGCTCTTTGAAATCGTTATTGAATTCATAGCGATGGCGGTGACGTTCCTGAATTTCTTCTTCACCGTAAAGGGCCCGCGCAAGGCTGCCTTCCTGCAACCGGCAGGGATAGAGCCCCAAGCGCTGCGTTCCGCCCATATCTTCAACCCGCGTTTGATCTTCCATTAAGTCAATGATATTGTGCGGGGTATTTTTATCAAATTCGGCGCTTTGCGCATCCGTCCAGCCCAAAACATTTCTGGCAAATTCCACGCAGGCCAACTGCATGCCCAGGCAAATCCCCATAAAGGGCAAGCGGCTTTCACGTGCCAAACGAATGGCGTCAATCTTCCCTTCAATCCCCCGGTCACCGAAACCGCCCGGAACAAGAATACCATCCATTTCCTTTAATTCCGCCAAAAGGGCCGGGTCTGTTTCCAGCATTTCAGAATTAACCCATTTTACATGTACTTCAACATTATTTTCATACCCGGCATGGGTCAGGGCTTCGACCACAGACAGGTAGGCGTCCGGCAATTCCACATATTTACCCACTAAGGCAATGTTCACCTGTTGTTGAATCGCCTTGATCCGGTTCAAGAGCGCCTTCCAATCGCCCATATCCGCTTCCGGTGCTGTGGTGTTCAACTTTTTGAGGACGATGTCATCCATATGCTGGGCCTGCAAACGCAGGGGCATTTCATAGAGCGTTTCCACGTCCCGGTTTTCAATGACCGCTTCTTCATCGACATCACAGAAAAGAGACAGCTTCGCCCGCATACTGGCCGGCATCGGCTTTTCTGTGCGCACCACCAAAATGTCCGGTTGAATGCCCATTCCACGTAATTCTTTCACGCTGTGCTGGGTGGGCTTGGTTTTCATTTCACTGGCCGCCCGCAAATAAGGAATGAGGGTTGTATGCACATAGCAGACATTTTCCGCACCCACGTCTTTTTTCATCTGACGCAAGGCTTCAATAAAGGGCGTGGATTCAATATCCCCAACCGTTCCGCCAACTTCAGTAATTACAATATCTGCACCTGTGGTTTCACCGGCACGGATGATTTTTTCTTTCAGCATATCGGTAATATGGGGAATGACCTGTACCGTCGCGCCCAGGTAATCGCCGCGGCGTTCTTTTTTGAGGACTTCCGAATATATTTTGCCGGTGGTCACATTGGAATACTTGTTTAAGCGCACATCAATAAACCGCTCATAATGGCCCAAGTCCAGGTCCGTTTCAGACCCGTCATCGGTAACGTAAACTTCTCCGTGCTGATAAGGGCTCATCGTGCCCGGATCAACGTTAATATAGGGGTCAAACTTTTGAATGGTAATTTTAAATCCCCGTTGCTTTAACAGTCGCCCGAGAGAAGCCGCCACAATCCCTTTACCGATGGACGATACCACGCCCCCGGTGACAAAAATATATTTTGCCATAATGTCCTCCTTTATCGTTCACGTTTAACACCGCAACAATGCCTGAAATCAATATAAAAAACCGCCCCATTCCTCTGAACGGGGCGGTATGCCGTGCCCTTTAAAATAATACCTAAACCGACCAGCCGGGTCAAGCCTTGCCGTCGGTAAAAATGCTGATTTCTTGACTTAGTGTTGTATAAACATCGTCATGCAGAAGGTCAGCACCATGAAGACCAGCGAAAAAACAGCCGATGCCTTGGCCAGTTGGTCATCCAGGCCACGTTTGCCCAAGAATGTTTCTGCACCGCCGGAAATAGAACCGGACAGGCCTGCACTGCGACCGGACTGCAAGAGAACCGTCGCAATGACCCCCAAGGCGCAAATCAACTGCACCACTTGTAATGCCATGTACATATACGATAAGCCTCCTCACGCTTAATATCAAATTCATAAAATACCACGCATAATTATAGCACATTAAAGGCCGGCCTACAAGCCTGAGATGCGACGCTCGACCAACCTGCCATTAACCCGCCGGAGACACCAGCGGCCTGGGCCAAGCAAAACCCTTTCTTAATCCCTGCCACTGCCGACGATGCATTACCGGTAACTGCCTTGTTAATAATTTTTGCTGTCTATTTTGGTTCTTGGTTTTTCCATGGCACCGTACAGGTCTTGTGGTTGCCCGGACCGGTCATATAAGGATGACCAGGGGTTATTTTTGATTAAGTCGCTCTCAGAACGTTTTTGATAGTTGGCATTTTGCGTAAACATCATCCGCAGCTTTTTAATAAAGCTAATGAGCCTCATGACCAACACACCCTTCTTTGTCTTTATGACAATCCGTAAGTCTAAACCATGATTTGTTATACCTTATTTTATCAAATGTCCCTCGGCTTGTCGACAAATTTCCTGACCGGCCTGCCAAATAAAGAGCCATAAAAAAACCGCCGGTCGTCACCATCTGACGACCGGCGGTTAAGCCTATCTTGGCCCTTGCTCAATTATTTCAAATTAAAGAAACCGTCACGACCCAAATACACGGCACTCTCGCCCAGCTCTTCTTCAATGCGCAAGAGCTGGTTGTATTTGGCAACCCGATCGGTACGGGCCGGGGCCCCGGTCTTAATCTGCCCTGCATTTACAGCCACAGCAATATCGGCAATGGTGGCGTCTTCCGTTTCACCTGACCGGTGGGAAATAACGCTGGTGTAGCCGGCGCGGGCGGCCATTTCAATGGCGGCCAGGGTTTCGCTCAAGGTCCCAATCTGGTTCACCTTGATGAGGATGCTGTTGCCAACCCCTTTTTCAATGCCACGCACCAACCGCTTGGTATTGGTAACAAACAGGTCATCACCAACAATTTGCAGGCGGTTGCCAAGGCGGTCGGTTAAGCGTTGCCAGCCCTCCCAGTCTTCTTCGTCAAGCCCATCTTCCAGGGAAATAATGGGGTATCTGTCGATTAACCCTTCATAGAAGTCGATCATTTCATCGGCCGTCTTGCTGGTGCCTTCACCGGCCAACACATACTTGCCGTCTTGATACAGTTCTGAAGCGGCCACGTCCAAGGCCAGGAAAACATCCTTACCCGGAAGGTAGCCGGCTTTTTCGATGGCTTCCACAATAACTTGCAAGGCTTCTTCATTGGAGGATAAATTCGGGGCAAAGCCGCCCTCATCACCGACAGCCGTTGCCAGCCCGCGGGCTTTAAGTACGTTTTTCAAGGCATGGTAAATTTCAGAGCCCATGCGGAGCGCTTCTTTGAAGCTCGGTGCGCCTAGGGGCATGACCATAAATTCTTGAATGTCTACGTTGTTATCAGCATGTTGGCCGCCATTTAGAATATTCATCATCGGTGCCGGTAAAATGTGTGCATTAGCACCGCCAATATACCGGTAGAGGGATAAGCCGTTGGCAGCTGCAGCGGCTTTGGCACAGGCCAGGCTGATGCCTAAGAGCGCATTGGCCCCGTAAGCGCCCTTGTTGTCGCTGCCGTCTAAGGCGATGAGGGTGGCGTCCAGTTCATTTTGACGGCAAACATCCAGCCCGATGAGTTTCGGTGCCAGGTCAGCATTTACATGGGCGACAGCGGCGGTTACGCCTTTGCCCAGGTAGCGATTTTTATCGCCGTCCCGCAATTCCACTGCTTCAAAGGCGCCGGTTGAAGCACCGGATGGCACAGCTGCCCGCCCCATAAAGCCGGTGTCGGTCCAAACGTCCACTTCGACCGTCGGATTGGCACGAGAATCGAGGATTTCACGGGCAATAATGCGTTCAATTTTATGCATGTTGGTCTCCTTCCAATAAAGAACAACCGGTCATCTCCGCCGGTTGCGGACAGTTCATCAGGTCTAATAGGGTGGGGGCAATATCGCATAAGGCGCCACTGTGCAGCCGGCGCCCTTGGCCAGGGACCAAGAGTAGGGGAACCGGATTGGTGGTATGACTCGTTACCGGCTTTCCTTCTGGATCCTGCATGGTTTCACAATTGCCATGGTCGGCACAGATGAGCATGACCCCATCGGCCTTTTCCAGGGCTTCAACAATTCGGCCAATGGCCGTATCTACCGCTTCCATGGCTTGAACGGCAGCGTCCAAAATACCTGTATGGCCGACCATATCCGGGTTGGCGAAATTTACCAATATAAAGTCATAATCGCCGCTGTCAAGGGCCTCGACCACCCCCTGGGCCACTTCGGCGGCGCTCATTTCAGGCGCCAAATCATAGGTGGCCACTTTAGGCGAGGGAACCAGGCGGCGCTGTTCGTTCGGATTCGGCTCTTCTACGCCACCATTAAAGAAAAAGGTGACATGGGCGTACTTTTCCGTTTCTGCTGTGCGCAACTGACGTTTGCCCAAATGGGCCAGCCAGGCCCCCAGGGTATTTTTAATGTCTACCGGCGGGTAAATAACCGCTTCTGCCGGCAGGAGGTCTGCTGCATATTCGGTCATGGTGCGCAGGGCAATGGTCGGAAACCGGGGACGGGCAAATCCGTCGAAGGCCGGTTTAATGAAGGCCTGACAAATTTCGCGCGCCCGATCGGCCCGGAAATTAAAGAAAATCATGCCGTCGCCATCCTGGACAGGCGCGCTGTCACCAATAACCGTCGGAAGGATAAACTCATCGGTCACGCCGTCGGCATAGCTGTCGCGGATACAAGTTTCCGCGTCTGCAGCCTGGGCACCGGTCCCTTCTACAACGGCTTGCCAGGCCCGTTCTACGCGGTCCCAGCGGTTGTCCCGATCCATAGCGTAATACCGCCCACTGACCGTGGCAATTTGTCCAAGGCCGCGCCTTTTAAGTGCTTTTTCCAATTCGCGAATATAGCCCAAACCTGAGTCAGGCGGTACATCCCGGCCATCTGTCACCGCATGGACCTTGACCTTGGTCAGGCCCTTCTGTTTTGCCCAATCCAAGAGGGCGTAAAGGTGGTCGTTGTGGGAATGAACGCCACCGTCCGATACCAGGCCCATTAAATGCAGGGTACCGCCGGACCGCTGGAGGGCTTCCGCCAAAGATGTTAGCGCAGGACGTGTAAAGAAAGACCCGTTTTCAATATCTCTACTAATCCGCACCAGGTCTTGGTAGACCACCCGCCCGGCGCCTAAATTCAAGTGGCCCACTTCTGAATTGCCCATTTGCCCTGCAGGCAGTCCAACCGCCTCTCCCGATGCTTGTAAGGTCGTATGCGGCGAGCTGGCAAAGAGGTCATCCAAATGTGGGGTTCGCGCCAAGGCCGCCGCATTGCCCGGGCCCTTCGGCGCCAATCCCCACCCGTCAAGAATGCATAGGAGCACCGGTTTAGCCACGGGCGGCACACCCCTTCTCAAATAAGGCGGCAAAACTTTCCGGTTTTAGGGAGGCACCGCCGATCAAGCCGCCATCAATATCCGGCTGACCGAATAGCGCAGCGCAATTGTCCGGTTTAACGCTTCCTCCATAAAGGATGCGGGCCTGAGCCGCCAGCTTGTCGCCCAACAGTTTTGCTAGATGAGCCCGCAGAGCGGCACACATATCTTGGGCATCTTCAGCAGTGGCGGTCAAGCCTGTCCCAATCGCCCAAATGGGTTCATAGGCAATAATGACTTCTTTCGACAAGGTTTTACCGCTCATATCACCGAAAACCGCATCCAGTTGGGCGGTGGTATAGGCTTTAGCGCGACCGGCTTCACGGACTTCAGCGCTTTCACCAACGCAAAGCACCGGAATCAGGCCGAAATCCACCGCCGCCCAATATTTTTCTGCCACAAAGGCATCCCTTTCATGAAACAGCTCGCGCCGTTCCGAATGGCCGGTTAAGACATAGCGGACGCCGAAGGGAGCCAACATGCCAAGGGAAATTTCACCGGTAAAGGCGCCGGACGCAGCCGGGTGAAAATTTTGCGCCCCCAGTCCAAGGCCTGCCAAGGGCGCTTTGGACAAGGTTTCCAAGGCAGTAAACGGCGCAAAAACCGCCGCATCGTAATCAGCCGGCAGGGGCGGCAGGGCATCAAAGAAGGCCGCTGCTTCCTCTGCAGTTTTGTTCATTTTCCAATTGGCCATAATGCATAATCGTCTCACGCCGGGTCATCCTCCCGTTCTTCCAAAACCGCTAAACCCGGCAGCATGCGTCCTTCTAAAAAGACCAAAGAAGCGCCGCCACCTGTTGAAATGTGATTAATTTGATCGCCAAGCCCCGCTTTTTCCACCGCAGCCACTGAATCACCGCCACCGATGATGGTATAGGCGCTGCTGTCCGCCACGCCCTGAGCAAGGGCATTCGTTCCTGCTGCAAAAGCGTCTTTCTCAAAGACCCCCATGGGCCCGTTCCAGAAAATGGTTTTGGCATCGGCCAAGGCGGCCACATAAGCGGCCCGCGTTACCGGCCCGATGTCCAGGGCCATATCGCCAGGCGCTAACGCATCAACGGCCTTCACCTCTCCTTGAGCATCTTCCAGGCTCTTGCCGACGACAACATCTTGCGGCAGCAAAAAGGTCTTGCCGCTTTCAGCCTGTTTTGCCAAGAGCGCCTTGGCCGTTTCAATCTTATCAGCTTCCACCAAAGAGGCCTGCATATCATAGCCTTGGGCTGCCAAAAAGGTATTGGCCATACCGCCACCGATGATAAGTTTATCGGCAATTTTCATCAGCTCTTCAATGACTAAAATTTTATCGGAAATTTTCGCACCGCCGATGATGGCAACATAAGGGCGCACTGGCCGTTTGCCGGCACGTGCCAGAGCGGAAATTTCTTTTTTCATTAAGAAGCCGGCTACTGCAGGTAAAAAATGACCGATGCCTTCGGTGGAAGCATGGGCACGGTGGGCCGTTCCGAAAGCGTCATTGACAAAAATATCGCCTAATGCAGCCAACTGTTTGATAAATTCATGGTTGTTTTTTTCTTCTTCCGGATGAAAGCGCACGTTTTCTAAAAGCAAGGCTTCTCCAGGCTGCAAAGCCGCTACCGCCGCTTCTGCCACCGGTCCGATGCAATCATCCACCTTTGCTACAGGCTGGCCCAGCAGCTCAGATAGGCGGGCAGCCACCGGATCTAAGCGCAAACTGTCAACCACTTGTCCCTTTGGCCGGCCCAAATGGCTCATAATAATCAAGCGGGCATCCTTGTCCAGCAAATAACGAATCGTGGGCAAGGCGGCCCGGATGCGCTCATCATTGGTGATGGCACCACTCTCTTTGTCTAAGGGTACATTAAAATCAACCCGTAATAAGACGCGCTTACCGCGCACATCGCAATCTTCAACTGTTTTTTTACCCATGTTGGCCTCCTTGTGCGTCATATTTATCTTTATTATACGCATGGATGCGACTTTTATCAATAATAATGCTCATCAGTCTAGGCCATTCAGGCCCATTTTTTTTGCAAATTCCGTCAGCCGTCGCATCCGATGGTTGATTCCGCTTTTACCGATGGGCGGATCACATAATTCGCCCAGTTCTTTTAAGCTGGCCTCCGGGGCCTGGAGCCTCAGGTTCGCCACCTGCTGGAGGGCGCGGGGCAATTTATCGAAATCGCCGTGCGCCTTGATGGCCTCTATCATCTCAACCTGGCGCAAAGCGGCATCAATGGCCTTGTTCATATTGGCCGTTTCACAATTGACCAAGCGGTTGACTTTGTTCCGCACACCTTTGGCCACACGCACATTCTCCAAATCCATAACCGCCTCATGGGCGCCAACCAAGGCCAGAAAGTCGCTGATCTGTTCACTTTCTTTTAAGTACAGGACGCAGTTTTCCTTGCGGTAACTCATCCGAAATTCAATGCCGTAACCAATGATCAAGGCGGAGATCTGCTCGGCAAATTCTTCACTTTGGGTGACCAGCTCCAAGTGATAGCTGCGCTGCGGATCTGTTAGCGAACCGCTGCCTAAAAAAATACCCCGCAAATAGGCCCGACGCACGTGGTCCCGATCGGTAAACTCCGGCGCAATATCGGACCGGAAGAGCAGCCCCTCGTCATTCATCATGCCAAGTGTGGTGAGTGCCGTTTTCAGGCGCGGTTGGCCGGGCACCCGCACCACATAGCGAATGTTTTTCTTCAGCTTGGTGTTGCGCTGAATTTCAATCCGCGCCTGTAGGTGGAACAAATTTCTCAGCCAACTGTAGGCCTGACGCGCAACTGCCGCATTTTCCGATACCAGCACCAGGGCAATGCGCTTACCGGAACCGATTAAAATAGAGCCGTCCATGCGGGCAATGCCGGCCAACTGGGCTACTTGTTCACCATCATCCTGGGCCGGTAAGCGGACCAGTTCATTTTTCACTTTAGCCGAGTAGCTCACATGTCCAGCTCCTTCCGATGCTTGTAGGTCTGCCAATCCCAGTAGGATTTGATCAAGCCACGCTGCAGTCTGAAATTATGATCATCATACAGGGTTTCCATCAGCGCTTTTGCCAAACGCCCGGATTCATGCCGGAAGGGGTTCTCCTGGGAAACCAGCGGTGCCGCCACCAGTTCAGCCCCCATGCTCTTAATGCGGTCTGCATCAATGCTCACCCGTTCACCGCCACCGGTAATAAAATCCGCCAGGGGAACGGACTCCGGTACGGAGCCGTCATCCGCCAAAATATAATCCACCAACCCGTCTGCACTGTGGCGCAAAATCGCCGCCAAGTGGTCCCCCACCGTGTAGTGGGTGGTCTCACCCGGCTGGGTCATCACGTTACAGACATAGAAAACTTTGCCGCGCGCCTTTGCCAGGGCCTCCGTCACCCCGCCGACACAAAGGTTCGGTATCACAGAGGTATAAAGGCTTCCCGGCCCCAACACGATGGCATCTGCTTCAGCAATGGCCTCCAGCACCTCCGGCAATACTTCCGCATTTGCCGGGCGAATGCTCAACTTGTCAATGGCCGCTTCTGAATCGGTGATGTGCCGTTCGCCAACAATGCGTCTGCCGTCATTCATTTTTGCCACCAGGGTCAGCGGCGCCATGGTAATGGGCAAGACCCGCCCTGAAATATGCAACACTTGATCAATATTGGCCACCGCATCCTGAAAGTTCCCCTGTACCGCCGTCAAGCCCAAGAGCAGCAGGTTGCCCAAGCTGTGACCCTTCAACCCCTCGCCCTTGGCAAAGCGATAGCTGAATAATTTCTCCATCACGTCTTGTTCATCGGCCAGGGCCACAATGCAGTTGCGAATATCGCCCACCGGAATCACGTCAAACGTTTCTCGCAAAATGCCTGATGAACCGCCGTCATCTCCAACCGTAACCGCTGCCGTCAAATTAGACGTGTACTGTTTCAGCCCACGCAAGAGGACGGACAAGCCCGTCCCGCCGCCGATAACGACAATCTTAGGCCCGTTGGCTTGAATGGTTTCTTCATAATAAGCATCAAAGTTCGACCCCTTCAAGCCTTTAAAGCGACCGGACAACTGCATGCTGCTGTAGACCATCAACACAATGCCGACCAGCACACAAATGAGACCTTGCCAAAAGGTAAGGTCCGGAAGATTCAGTTGTAAAAAGTGGACCGCATCATAGGTGAATTGCTTGGCGGTTCGGTTATTCACCATAGACCACAAGCCCAACACCACCAGCCCCAGCGCAATTCCGCCGAGAATTGCCCAACGTTTGAGACCCAGTCCCGGCGAAAGCCACCTTGATAATCGCACGCGCGGTTTCAAGCCGTCACCTCATCTCAACTAATGATCCCGATGGTTAACCGTCACATCATATCCATTTTCCGTTAAACGCCGCGCCAATGCAATGGTCATGGCGATCGACCGGTGCTGTCCGCCGGTACAGCCAATGCCGATGGACAACTGATTTTTGCCTTCTTGCATATACTCCGGCAAGAGTTCTAAAATCAAATCGGAAAAATGGCGCAAAAACCGCTGTGTCTCAGGACGGTCATGAATGTACTTTTGCACCGCCGGATCGCGCCCGGTCAGCTCCCGCAGTTCCGGAACATAGTAGGGGTTCGCCATAAAACGAACATCCATAATGATGTCCGCATCAATGGGGATCCCGTGCTTGAAGCCAAAAGACGTGAGCGTCACACCAATGCGAAAGTCTCGCGGTTTCAGTCCATCCAAAAGCGTTTGCCGCAATTCGGCGTTGGTCAACTGGCTCGTATCAATAACGGTTTGAGCCAGGTCTCGCAAATGGGACAAGGCCTCACGCTCCAGGCGAATGCCTGAGAGCAAGGAACCGTCTTTACTTTGCGGATGGCTCCGCCGCGATTCTTTAAACCGACGGACCAAAACTTCATCGGAAGCTTCCAGAAAAATAATATCGTAGTTAATCCCGATGGCATGCAAATAAGCGAGCGCTTCATCAATACTGTCCAGGAATGATTCATCACGTAAATCAACCACCAGACAGACTTTATTGATGTTGCCCTCGCTTGTCACAATTAAATCTGCAAATCGGGAAATGAGTGGCGACGGCAGATTGTCCACACAGAAATAGCCCATATCTTCCAGGACTTTACTGGCCTGCGTTTTACCGGCACCGGAAAGTCCGGTGACGATGACAAATTTTTTCTCTGCCTGCATGACCTCACCCCTTTAAAAACTTACTTACGCATCAATGGGCCGGGAGGCACGGAATACCAGGTAACGACCGCCTAAAATGGCATCACGGTTCACCAGGAGGGTATCCTGCTTGTCATTGATAAAGAAAAGCCCGTCTCCCACTTGGTCTGCTTTTTCCCAGCCATTGTAAGCGATCCAGTCTAAAAACATATCTTCACTTTTGCTTTGATTTTTGCAAATGAAAGCATAAGCACCGGCACCCTCATAGCGGGTGAACAATTCACCTTGCGGCTTTTCCAATTTTACAATGGCATCTACCAAGTCACGCTTTGCAAGGCCCAGGTAGCTGGCTGCCCCGGCCGCTAAGGCCAACCCTAAAACTCTCTTTTTCATAAAAAATACCTCCTAAAAAATGTTCAACTGCAAAAGAGTTCATTTTCTGCATTTTTCAGACATAATCATACCATGTTTTACATGATTCGTCATGCTTATTTACTAAATTCCCATAATTTTATATAACAGATTTGCAAAGTTTTTTTGATACTGCTATCATAGCAGCGATATCAAAAGGAGGAATTGTCATTAAAACCTTAAACCGATACGGCATTGTTGCAGAAAAAGATCCGCGCGAAATCGTCTTATTGCGTGGCAAGGGCTGCGCCTGGAGCGCTTGCCGTTACTGCGACTACCATTTGGACCGTTCTGCCGATGCCGACGCCAATTATGCGATAAACGCCGCCGCTTTGGCCCAGGTCGACGGCCGCTATGGTCATCTGGAAGCGGTCAATTCCGGCTCTTTCTGCGATTTGGATGACCGCAGCATGAATGCCGTTTTAGACACCTGCCGGGCCAAAAACATCAGCAAACTGACGATAGAATGCCATTGGCGCGATCGGGAAAGCCTCCCACCCCTCCGGGACCGCTGCCGCCGGCAAGGGCTTGAACTTAAAGTCAGCAGCGGCATCGAAACTTTTGACGGTTTGGTCCGCGAAGCCTATCTGAACAAGGGCATTCCGGCAGACATTACCCCGGCGCAGCTGGCCGAGCATTTTGATCAGACTTGTCTGCTTTTCGGGCTTCCCGGACAGCATTTGGCACAAATGGTCCAGGACCTGGCCATTGGATTAACCTATTTTGACCGGGTCACGCTCAATATTTTTACGCCCAATACCCGGGCCATCAAACCGGATCCGGCGGTGATTGACACTTTTAAGACCCATATTCTTCCCCTCATCAAAGACAACCCCCGCGTGGATATTTTAATGCAAAATACCGATTTTGGCATCGGTTAGACTTGATTTAGCCTGCCGATGTGATATAATACCTTGATTTTAATCATCACTTGATCAACTGTAAAGGAGTGCGACCATGCGCGAAAAAGCCATTTTATTGCTCTCTGACGGCAGTCGCTTTGAAGGGCGGTCTGTCGGCGCTGAAGGAACCGTCATCGCCGATATGGTTTTTACCACCGGTGTTGTCGGTTATCTTGAAGGCCTTACCGATCCTGCCCACGAAGGACAAATTCTGGTGCAGACCTTTCCTCTGATTGGTAATTACGGTATTGCTGAAGCAGACTTATCCTCACCGAAGGCGACTGTTCGCGGTTATGTCGTCGGCGAATTGAGCGATACCCCTTCCAACTTTCGTTCTGAGGGTGATTTGCCATCTTTCCTTAAAAAAGAAGGCCTTGTTGCCATTAGCGGTATTGATACCCGGTCTTTAACAAAATTGTTGCGCAGCCGCGGAAAAGTCCAAGCTGTATTAACCACCGATCCAGCACAAGCATCTGTAGATGCCATTACCGGTCGGGCAACGTCACAACTGCCGCAAGCGCAGAAAGACTCCATATTCCCGACCTGTCGTGGCACTGCCGACCGACAGGTTATTTTATGGGATTTGGGCGCAACCCAGGGGCTCTTTGAAGCCTTACAGCAATTTGACCGACCCGTTTGTGCCGCACCGCGAGATAGCGATGCCGATGCCCTCCTGGCCCAGCACCCGGCAGGCGTCGTCATTTCTGACGGTCCGGGGGACCTTGCAGACCACCAGGACCTGGTTCCGGTCATTCGCGCCCTCATCGATGCACAGATTCCTCTCTTGGGCATCGGCTTGGGTCATTTGCTGCTGGCACAGGCCCAAGGGCTGGCGGTTACCCCGCTGATTCCCTCTCACCATGGCGCCCAATCGGTACGCGATAAAGAAACGAACGCGCTCTTTTTAACCAACCAAAGCAACCATGAAACAGTTGCCCTGGAAAGTCTGGACACGTCCATTGCCAGCTTGCGCTATCAGTGTGTCAACGACCAGACCTGTGCCGGCTTGGATTATAAAAACGCACCTGCCATCGGCGTACAGTTCCGGCCGGAAGGCAGAGCCGGCGTGCTGGACGGTTTGCAAGTGCTCGAACGTTTTTATCAATTAGGGGAGGCCTAAACATGCCACTGAATCCGGAATTAAAAAAAGTACTCGTCATCGGTTCCGGTCCAATCGTCATCGGACAAGCAGCGGAATTTGACTATGCCGGGACCCAGGCTTGCCGAGCCTTAAAAGAAGATGGCCTGGACATTGTCCTGATCAACTCTAACCCGGCAACGATCATGACCGATGAAGCCATGGCCGACCACATTTACATTGAACCGCTGACCTTGGAAACGGTCAAACGGGTCATTGAAAAAGAACGACCGGATGCGGTCTTATCCACCCTAGGCGGTCAAACCGGGCTGACCCTATCCATGCAACTGGCCAAAGAAGGCTTCTTGGATAAAATGGGCGTTCGCCTCTTGGGCGCCAACCCGGAAACCATTGATAAGGCTGAAGACCGGCAAATTTTCAAAGACACCATGACCGCCATCGGCCAGCCAACCATCGCCTCTAAAGTGGTCACGGATGTGGACGCCGCCCTGGCCTATGCAGATGAAATCAGCTACCCGGTGATTGTCCGGCCGGCCTTCACCTTAGGCGGAAGCGGTGGCGGCATCGCCGATGACGCCCAGGCCTTAAAAGAAATTGCCCAGCACGGCATTGACCTCTCCCCCATTGGGCAAATTTTAGTTGAAAAGTGCATCTCCGGCTGGAAAGAAATTGAATTTGAAGTTATCCGCGACAAAGATGGCAACGCCATCATCGTCTGCTCCATGGAAAACTTTGACCCGGTCGGCGTTCACACCGGCGATTCCATCGTTATCGCTCCGGCCGTTACCATGGCCGATCGGGAATTTCAAATGCTGCGCACTGCCGCCTTGGATATCGTCAACGCCTTAGCCGTTGAAGGCGGTTGCAACGTTCAGTTTGCCCTACACCCGGAAAGCTACGAGTACGCCGTTATCGAAGTGAATCCCCGCGTCTCCCGCTCTTCCGCTTTGGCCAGTAAGGCCACCGGCTACCCGATTGCCAAAATCGCCACGAAGATCGCCATCGGCTATCGCTTGGACGAAATTCAAAACGCCGTCACCGGCTGCACCACTGCTGCCAGTGAGCCGACGGTAGACTATGTGGCCGTTAAATTCCCCAAATGGCCCTTTGATAAATTCATCTATGCCAAGCGGGACTTAGGCACCCAAATGAAAGCCACCGGTGAAGTCATGGCCATTGGCAAAAGCTTTGAACAAGCCTTGATGAAGGCGGTCCGGGGGGCTGAAATTCGTCACGATACGCTGGCAGATGCCGGTCTGCGCGCCATGAGCGATGACGACCTGCACGCGCTTACCGCCAAAGCCACGGACCTGCGGCTCTTTGCCTGCTATGAAAGCCTGCGCCGCGGGGTCAGTGTTGACGACCTGCACGCCCTAACCATGATTGACGAATGGTTCCTGAACGGTTTGCTCCGCCTGGCCAAGTACGAAGAGGCCATCACCGGTCAAGCCTTAACCGATGCCAGCTATGTCACCGGCAAAAAACTGGGTTATACAGACAAGACCCTAGCTGCCTTATCCGGCCACGACTTGCCGATGACCCTGAAACCGGTCTACCACATGGTCGATACCTGCGCCGGCGAATACAAGGCTGAAACCCCTTATTTTTACTCTGCCTTCTACACCGAGGCCGAAGGCGCCTTGGATGAAGCGGCAGAACACACCCGCAACGGCCAAAAGAAACGCGTCGTGGTCTTCGGGTCCGGTCCGATCCGCATCGGTCAGGGCATTGAGTTTGACTACTCCAGCGTGCATTCCGTCTGGGCTTTGAAAAACCTGGGCTATGAAGTCATCATCATCAACAACAACCCGGAAACCGTTTCCACCGACTTTGACACGGCCGACCGCCTCTATTTTGAACCGGTCACCTGGGAAGACGTCAAGCCCATCTTGGATTTGGAACAGCCTGTCGGTGTCGTCGTCGCATACGGCGGACAAACGGCCATTAAGTTGACCGGGGAATTGGCCAAAGCCGGTATCCCCATCATCGGCACTTCTGCCGACGGCATTGATATGGCGGAAGACCGGGAACGGTTTGACAACCTATTAAGCGAATTGAACATCAAGCGCCCTGCCGGACACACCGTCTTTACTGAAGAAGAGGCCCTAAAGGCCGCCCGCAACATCGGCTACCCGGTGCTCATGCGCCCCTCTTACGTCCTAGGCGGTCAAAATATGATCATCGCTTGGAATGATGCTGACATCCGCGAATACATGACGGTCATCATCAACGCCGGCGAAGCGGAAAACCCAATCTTAATTGACAAGTACCTCTCCGGTATTGAAGTCGAAGTCGATGCCATCACCGATGGCCAAGACGTCCTCATTCCAGGCATCTTGGAACACGTTGAACGCACCGGGATCCACTCCGGCGACTCCATCGCCGTTTACCCGGCGCCCAACATTCGCCCAAAAGTTGCCATGCAGATTCTGGAACACACCAAGGCCCTCTGCCGCGGCTTAGGCGTCATCGGTTTGGCCAATATCCAATACATCGTCTACGGCAATGACGTCTACGTCATCGAGGTCAATCCACGGGCCTCCCGCACCGTGCCCTACATTTCAAAGGTCACCGGCGTGCCGATGATTGATCTGGCAACCCGCGTCTCCTTAGGCGAAAAATTAACCGACCTCGGTTACGGCACCGGCATCTACCCGGCCAGTACGCACATCGCTGTAAAAATCCCCGTCTTCAGCTTTGAAAAGCTCATTGACGTGGATACCCACCTGGGGCCGGAAATGAAATCCACCGGGGAAGTGCTCGGCATCGGCAAAACCTTATTGGAAGCCCTCTACAAGGGGCTAATCGGCGCCGGTTACCGGCTGACCAAAGAAGGCGGCGTCTTCATCAGCGTCCGCGATTCGGACAAAAATGAAATCGCCCCCATTGCGAAAAAATTCTTCAACCAAGGCTTTGACATCTACGCCACCACCGGCACGGCCAAAGTCCTGCGTGCCGTCGGCATCCAAGTCACCGAAGTGGACAAGATGCACGAGGGTACCTCTGAAAATGCCTGGGCCCTCCTGGAAAGCCACAAGGTGGACTACATCATCTCCACCTCCACCCGTGGCCGCGACCCGGAGCGCGACTCAGTCATCATGCGCCGCAAGGCCGTCAGCCTGGGCATCCCCACCCTGACCTCTCTTGATACGGCCAACGCCCTCATCGACAGCATCGCCGGCGATTTCACCGAAGAAAACACCGGCTTAGTCGATATTAAATCCCTGTAAAAGCATAACAAGCAAAAACGGCTCCGCTGTCAGAAATTTTCTGCTGGCAGAGCCGTTTTTGCTTGAAAAGAGGGTTAATTGAACACATGTTCATGGATAAATCGTTGTTATTTTGAAACTTTAAGTCGAACTACTTTTATAACCATCAGTAAAAAGACAACAATACCGATATAACCGGTAAAAGGATAAATGGTGCCTATTAAGCGATCGAAGGGTAATAACCCGCAAATAAAACCAATGACCGTAATAGCAACCGTCGTCATTTTAAACTTAGGGTGGTTATCCGGAACAAATCGGTTAACGGTTTGCCATAACAACGGAGCAGCTGTCGTATAAATTCCCAGCATCAAAATAATCGAAAATACTTTAGCCATCATGGGAGAAATATGCGAAGCCAAATATAAGGATGGAATTTTAAGAGCTACGACATTTTCTACTTGAGAAAGCATCGCAAGATGCATTAACAATGCTGCTAAGAACAATAAAAAGCCACCTAAAAATCCACCATATAAGCACTCTTTTTTATTATTTGCCATTTTCCCCATTCCGGAAAGCAGTCCCACCACAACCAACATATTATAGGATGGGTAAAGCAATCCAGAAATAATGCCATTTGGTGCTGGTTTGACCAAATCAAGCGTCGGAAGAGCATCCAGAGAAGCCTGTAGCGTACCATAATTTTGCAATAAGCTTATTAAACCGACCGTAACCGCAAAAATGATGATAATCGGACCAATTTTGCCGACAATTTCCATCATACCTTTTAAACCAAATATAACAGAGAAAAAAGCTGCCAAACTCATTAAAATTCTACCTATATAAGGATTTAAATGATAATGTTCTTCTAATGTTGCCCCCGCACCTGAAATCATAATCACATATACACCAAAGAGAAACAGGGGAACAAAATATTCTAGAAATTTTCCGAAATATTTTCCGCAATAAAACGAAAATATTTGTACTGTTTCATCAGTTTCTACAACGCGTCCGCGTGATAAACACTCCATGCCTGTAAAAGAAAAAACTATTAACGTCACAACACAGCCAAATATTCCTGTTAATCCGTAAAAAGTAAAAAACTGCATAATTTCCTGGCCAGTTGCAAATCCGGAACCAATAATTGTTGCTACATAGGCACCAGCAAAGATAATAACATTACGCCAGCTTACCTTTAATTCACTCATAGTCATCTCACTCCTTTATCCGGTAATTTCACAAAAAATTTACTATTTCCGTGAAATTACCGGTTTTTCAATGCAAAAAAGGGAACTACCACCCAGCTATTTCTTCTAAAACTTCATCGCCAATTTCCCCATTAGCATAAGCATTCATTGCTGCATCAATAATTTGCATCGCTTCATCAATTTCTGATTCTTGAATTACCAAAGGCGGTTGAACACGTAATGTAGACTGATTTAGGAAAATCATCAGTAACCCGTTTTTGATAGCATAGTAGCAAATTTTTGCTGTTGCTTCGTTGTTCTTACCACCAGTCTCCGGATCAATAATGTCAACCCCGATTGACAAACCAAGCCCCCTTATCTCGCCAATAAAATCATATTTTTCTTTTAGGGACTCAAATTTGTTCTTTAAGTACTCTCCGCGAACAATTGATAATTCATTAGCATCAATTCTTTTTAAAATTTCTAAATTCTTTTGACCCGCCGTACACACCGTTGTATTGCCCGCCAATGTAAATAAATGTGCTGGTGGCTCTAATGCATTCATAATATCTGTTTTCCCTATCACAGCTCCTAGCGGTAAACCACCACCAACTGATTTCCCCATAACAATAAGATCCGGCTCAACATCAAAATTCTCAATAGCAAACCATTTACCCGTTCGGCATAGGGCTTGTTGTATCTCATCCACAACCAAAAGAATTCCATATTGGTCACACATTTCTCTCAACGCCTGCACCCATTCTTTTGGTGGAATTACAATACCTGCATCTCCTGCTATCGGTTCAATAAAAATAGCAGCAACTTCTTCCGGCGGAAGATAGTGTACAAACGCATATTCCATTTCTTTAATACAAGTTTTCCAATCCTTATCCTTACTGGGATAACTAAAATAATGAACATCTGGTATTAAAGGACCAAATCCTTTGCGCATATTATTGCTCAAAGCCGATATGGAAATAGCACCAAATGTACTACCATGATAAGCTTCTTGCATAGAAATAAGTCCAGATCTTTTTGTATACGCGCGAGCTATTTTAATTGCCGCATCTATAGAAGCGGATCCGGTAGCTGAATATAAGACTTTCTTTTCGCCCTTAATTGGGGCTATCTCACAAAGTGATTCGGCTAATTGTACAGGAGGTGCGCTATTAAAATAAGCTAAAGTATACTGTGTCAAATTTTTCATTTGTTCGTATACAGCATCTGCAATCTCCACATTTCCATGCCCAAGATTGGCCGAACATGCACTCGCCAAAAAGTCAATGTATTTGTTTCCATCAAAATCATAGAGAAGTGCTCCATCCCCTTTTTCAAAAGCAATTGGGTAATATGGTATCTTCTGAGTTCTAGCAATATACTTTTGTTCATCTTTGAAAACGGACTGATTTGTTGACATGTCTTAACCTCTCTTTCTAAAGCAATGATTTGTTTGAAATTTTAGAATAGCTTATATCTTTTTTTTTTTTTGTCAATACTGAATTTTATTTTTATCCTTAAATTTTATATAAAAATCAAATTTATTGCTTATTCTCGTTGCATTCTTTTGCATTTTTAGTGAAGTATCATAATTTTTTATTCTTTAAGATATTGATAGTGGTAAATTTTTCAGCACCACTATAAATAAGCTTTTTAATAAATTTCTTTAATATTTTGTGACTTTCTTAAAGAATATTTGAAATGAATTTGAATCAATAGGAACTTAGACTAAAAAAATATGTCACACAAAAAGCCCGCTCCATCGACAGGGAAAGCTGTTGATGGAGCGGGCTTTATCATTTTATACAGTTAAAAGAACTGGCGTTCAAATCGGGTTACCAGATGATGGGGCAGGAGCCGAGCGGCGACGGCCATGAGATAGGCGGTGGGATGGGTTAAGGAATGGCGCTTCCCGGCACGGACGCGGCGTAAGGCCATATCGGCAACCCTTTGTGGGTCTTCAAAGGCCATATTTTTAAAGCCGTCGCCGCGCATATTGCCGGCACGGTTAAAAAATCCTGTGGCCATGGGTTGGGGGCAAAGGGCCAGCACATGAATGCCGCGAGGGGCTTCTTCTTCGGCCAGGGCTTCGGAAAAGCGCAAGACGAAGGCCTTACTGGCCGCATAAACAGAAAAATACGTTTGCGGCAGATAGGCGGCAACTGAAGCCACGTTCACAATCATGGCACCCTTGTCCATCCGTGGCAGGGCCCGCCGGCACAAGTCTGCCAAGGCGGTGCAGTTTAGCTCAACCATACCGCTGATATCATCAACCGGCACCTCCCGCACCGGCCCGATAATTCCGTAACCGGCACAGTTAACGAGCATTCTTAACTGGTCACCACTATCATCAAATGCTGCAAAAAGCTCTTCGCGGCTGGTCTTCTCGCTGAGGTCGCCAGCAAAGCAATGGCAGGGTTTCTTGGTTTTGGCCGCAAGATCCGCCAGGCGATCGGCATTCCGACCAACCAGCCAAAGGCAGTCTATGTCTGGTTCGTGGACCAGCCGATGCACAAAGGCCTCGCCCAAACCGCCACTGGCGCCGGTAATAAGGGCTGCCTTCATCATACTTCACCGCCCATCGGATGGTCCGGCCAGGGGCTAAGCCTTTCACCGGTCACAAACCAGGCGCGCTGGGCCCGCATGGCCAAGGGGGCATCAGACAGGGAGTCGGAATAAAAATCCGTCATCTCAGACAGTTGATGGCCGGCTTCCAGAAACCGGCGCACTTTTTCAGCGCCCCAGCAGTTTTCGCCCTCGTAAGCGCCGGTTTCTGGATCAACCTTGGACGCTAAAAGATGGCTAATGCCTAATTCAGCACAAATCGGCGCCAATAAAAAGGTCGGAGAGGCGGAGATGATTACATCATCCCTTGCCTGCTGGGCCGTATAAAAAGCTTTAATGCCATCCCGGTGCAGTTGCCAAAAGGCGTGAACTTCCGCATCAATATTCGGAACCCCTTGAAAGAGGCGATAAAGCCGTTCTTTAAAGCGGGTCTTAGACCAGTCTCCCCATTGGAACCGCGCAAAAGCCAAGGCACCAGCCGGTAAGTATCGGCTCAAGCTCGGATGGCGTCGCAATAAAAACAGGAAAAAATGAACGGTGCTGTCACCATCATAGATGGTTTTATCAAAGTCGTATACCCTCATGTGACCTCCTCAGTTAATCCGCAAATGGTGTATAAGGCCTCTGCCTCTTCTGTGGTTAAATCGCGCCAGACACCTACCGGCAAATCACCCAGGCCAACCGGCCCGATGCGCAAACGCTCTAAGGTTAAAAGTTCACAGCCTAGGGCATGGCACATCCGCTTCACCTGGTGAGTTCGACCCTCCGTCAACGTCAAGACCGCTATCTGCCCACCCGGTAAGTCAAGCTGTGCCGGCCGCGTCTTGCCATCAGATAGTTCCAAGCCTGCAGCCACCTGTGCGCCGGCATCGGCGGGCATTTCTCCGGCGTATGTAAAACGATAGGTCTTTTCAACCTGGTGCTTCGGCGATGCCAGCCGGTGTGCCAATTGACCATCCGTAGTGAACAGCAAGACCCCGGTGGTGTCCTTATCCAGGCGACCGACCGGCCGCAGGTCTGCCGGCACATCCTCTAAAAGGGTCATCACCGTTTCATGCCGCCGATCGCTCATGGCGGTGACCAAGCCGGTAGGCTTATGTAAGAGGATATGGCGATGCCGCTGATAAAAGATGGGCGAATTATCAAGAAGAACCTGCTCGTCTGCCGTCACTTGATGGGCCCTGTCCCGCACCGGTATCCCGTTTACCAGGATGCGGCCACTGCGAATCATGCGGCCAACATCCTTTCGGGACCCCAGCCCGGCATCGTGCAAAAATTTATCCAGACGCATCTTAATCTCCAATCCGTTTGGCGTACTCGTGATGATAAGCGGCCATTTCCAGCTCATCTTCAATTTCCAAATCGCGCTCGCCGGCCCGGTGTTCCATGTGGTGGCGGAACTCATGCAATAAGGTGTCCCGCACTTCACGCGCCACTTGGGCGCGGTCGGCATGGGCAAATACCCTTGCAAAGGAGCCGTAATAAATCGAAATCTGTGATCCGATCATGCTCACCGAGTATTGTCCCAGAATATAAAGATCACCATGTCCTTCCGGATGCAGATAAACCTGGGGCTCTAAATGGATGCCCAGGTTCAACTCATCGTAAAAAGCCGCTGGAATTTCTTCACAAGCGGCCTCTAACATTTCCTGAACCTCATCAATATCCGGGAATGCCATCCTATCCCTCCTCATGCTTACCGGTCGGCACCGCCGTGGCGTGCGGCCGTTTTAAAACAAAACGCAGTTCTTCCACATAGCGCGGATTGGCCCGTTCAACACGCACCGTAAAGGCGTCTAAGGCCAGCTCATCGCCTTTTCGCGGAATCCGTCCTAAAATATCCGTCAGCCAACCGCCAACCGTATTCGCTTCAATCTCGTCTGTTTTTAATCCGAAGCGCGGCAGGATATCTTCCACTTCCGCCTGACCATTGATCATATAGACCCCGGGCGCCACTTTACGGAATAAGGCCTGCACTTCATCGTACTCATCCCAAATATCGCCCACCAGCTCTTCAATCAAATCTTCCATGGTGACAATGCCCACCGTGCCGCCGTATTCATCAGTGACCACCACCATGTGGGACTTGTCTTTCTGTAAAGCCGTCATTAGGCGGGCCAGGTCGCGATTTTCCATAATAAATCCCACCGGCTTGGCCAAGTCCCTAAGGGGAAGGTTCTCATCCTGCAAGAGCATGCCGTAAAAATCTTTCACATGGACAATGCCAATGATATTGTCAATGGTTTCATGATACACCGGCAGGCGGGAAAAGCCACTGGATTGAAAGAGCGCCGCGACTTCCTCCACATCCGCCGTTTCATCGACAGCAGTTACATGAACCCGGGGGGTATAGATATCACCGACAATCCGGTCATCAAACTGCATGGCACTACGGATTAACTCACGCTCATCGGCCTCAATGTTACCAAATTCTTCCGCTTCGTCAACAATGGTCATCAGTTCATCTTCCGTAATGCCCCCGTCTTCCTGGTTGCCGAAAAGCATCCCAAGGGCATTTTGCAGTAAGGCAAAAACAGCGGTAACCGGCCTTAAAATGAGCATGATGCCATACAAGGGGCCGCTAAAAGCCAGCGCAACGCTCTCTGCCCGTTCTTTGGCAATGGTCTTTGGTGAGATTTCGCCAAAGATCAAGGTTCCAATGGTGATCACCAGGGTGGAAACGGTAATGCCGCGCGCCCCCATCAATTCCACGAAAAGCACGGTTCCCAAAGAAGCACAGGTGATGTTAACGATGTTGTTGCCCACCAGAATGGAGCTGAGAAGTCGTTCATATTGGTCTGCCATATCCAATACCCGCTTGGCTTTCCGGTTTCCATCGGCAGCCATTTTTTTAACGCGAATGGTGTTCAGAGATGTAAAGGCCGTTTCAGAGGCGGAAAAAAATGCCGACAGCCCCAATAAAACAATAATGGCTAAAATATAAGCGTTCAAGTTCATGTGACTCCTTTAGGCCCGATTTTCTTGAATCCGGACCAATTCATATTCGGCAACGGTATGGTCTACCAAATCTGCCACGGTGATTTGATCAAGATAGGCAGCGATTATTTTTTCCAGCCCTTCCCAGAGGCTACGGGTCGGACATTCATTGGCCATGGGACAGGCATCAACATTGGCTTCCAGGCAGCTCACCGGAGCCAAAGAGCCTTCCATGGTGCGGATCACGTCGCCCACGTAAATCTCCGAAGAGGCCTTACTGAGGACGTACCCGCCGGAATGACCCCGGTAACTGCGCACATAGCCGGCGTGCAAAAGAGGAACCATAATCTGCTCCAAGTATTTGACCGTAATCTGTTGGCGTTCGGAAATGGCCCGTAGCGTTTCACGCTCTTCGCTGGTATTTCGTTCAGCCAAATCGATCAGCACGCGTAACCCGTACCGACCTTTTGTTGAGATTTTCATGACTTCCTCCTATTGCCCTTTGCCATAACCGCTTGCATCCGGCCTCCTCTCCCTGTATGATACAGGGAGAAAGGAGCGGCGACCAATGACACAAGCATTTCTGTTAACCAATACACGATTAGATGACCTACATTATAATTCTTTAACCACCATGGGGGTTGATCGCCTCTTAAAACTTCCCGTCACCTTGCGTATGCCCTGGCGAAAAATTGATGCAGGTCCGTTAAATGAAGAAGATGCCGCAGCTTTAAGGACATGGCTGACGGAAATCGGCCAGGCCGATGATTTTCTCGTTATTGAAGGACCGGACGACGCCATTGAACCGATTTTGCAGGAGGCGCGCGCCTTATCCCTCATTGCCATGCGACCGGTTTGGACGCCGGCGCCGGCCTTCATTCCCCTCATCGGTGACGATCCTGAATAAGCTTACAAATGCAGAAAGGGCCGGAGATGATTCCCCGGCTTTTTCTATGGCTGCCACTTACGATTCGGGAAGCAGCCGCTGTTCCCCTTCAATAGCGGCAAAGGGGGCAATGTCCATGGCCACTTCAACAATTCCTCTAAAGACATCGGCTTTGTCGCGTACGGCAATATAGCGAATGAGAATCATTTTATCGTCCCGGCGGAACCAAAAATCCGCATAAGGACGTTGCCCAGTTCGTAAATCGTCAATCAAGGCCTGAACCTTAGTCAAGCTTTCGCGCGGATGACAGTTTTTTACATCCCGGCCGATCACACCGGTAGACCGCGGGAAAAGGCGATTGGCGCGAGCATTGTAATAGCGGACCAAATTATTTTCATCAATAAACGTCAGGTCAAAGGGCAGGTGGGAAAGCATTAAATTCAAATGCATTAAGCTCATGCGTCCGGTGGCCAAATTGATAATGGTATCGCCGGACAAATCACTGCCGTCATGGTGGAGCATTAAGAAATCCAGTCCGCGCATCATCTGCCGTTCGGCTTGATTGTGGGCCGGCGGTTCAATAAAGGCATAACCGATTTCTTCATCGCCCACTTCCATCATGATGAATTCATTTAGCGTCAGCAGCTTAAAGGCTGACGGATACAAGAGCTTCTCTTCTGCCCGCATTAAAAAGGCAGTGGCGTCATAAACTGCATAAAAAGCCGATTGAACGGCCAGCTGATTGCCATCTTTCGCGGCTTTTTCGAATTCAGTCAAGGCATTTTTGACATCATCGTCGTAACTCCAGAAAATGCGCAAAGGACCGCTAATGCCCTTATCGCTCAAATGCGGATACAGCTGGTTCTGTTTCCGGTGCAAATGCATCTTGTAGGTCTGCGCTTTTTTTGCATAGGTCTGCCAAGCCTCAGCGTCATAGTCATAACGCAGCATATGGACACCATCGTCAAAGAAGTCATACATGGCCTCGTTTTCTGAGCGATACAGGCGCAAGGGATGGTCTGCAGAAAATTTTCGTGGCGGTTCCGGCGCTATGTGCGCTTCAAATGCTTTAAACAATGCCGGAAAAGCATCAATCACAGGCTCCTCATCTTCCGCCTCTTCACCAATTTGCTGTAAGGTATAAAAATATTCCTCCGCTTCAACGGTAATGCGCTGCTCATGTAAGGCTCGGATGACTTCTGCAGCCGTCATATCCTTATCAATAATAGCCAGGCTGTATTTGCGTGCATTTTGCACGTTTTTTTTATTTACATCAAGAATATCGGTGTAATGCATGCCAAGTCTCCTCTCAAGACGAGCCGCGCTCGTCTTTTATCCACTTTTCCAAACGAGCGCGTACAGCCGGATCAATCCGTCCGTCAACTGTTGAGCGCGGGACCTCCTTATGAACCAATCGATGGGCGCTGACACGGGCATCGGCAATCATCCGCCGTAATTCTGTCCCGGTCATCCGCAGCCCACCCAGCGACAAGACGGTTTCCTGGATTAGGCGATCACCGGACGCCACATAAAAATGGCTCCGCTTGGGCAGTTGCGCAGCCAGTCGTTCAATGGCCATATCTGCTGTAACCCCTTCCGGGGTATAGATGATTTCCAAATAGGGATAGGTCCGCCGCGTACCGGGATTGCCTTTAACACGGTAGCCATCGTATACGACGACAATGCGCCATTCACTGAGCGCTGCATATTCGCTTAAACGAGCGTTTAACCTATCCCGCGCATCTTCCAAAGAACCGTCACCTTCTGCAGACAGGGCCGGCCATTGGCCGATCATATTGTAACCATCTACAATGAGCCATGTCACTTCATTCGCCTCCGTTGGTGGCTTATTTCAGCCAACAAAATGCCGCAAGCCACCGATGCATTCAAAGAACCGACTTGCCCACCGATGGGAATGCTGGCGATAAAATCACAGGTGTCACGCACCAGGCGGCCCATCCCCTTGCCTTCATTGCCGATCACTAGGGCCAAGGGGCCTGTAAGGTCTGTCTCATACATAGAAGCCCCATCCGCTGCACTGCCGCAAACCCAAAAGCCTTCCTTTTTCAAGGCATTAAGCGTACTGACAATATTGGCCACACGCGCCACAGGCACGTGCTGGCCTGCGCCGCAGGCGGCCTTCATGGTCCCTTCGGTCAAACCGGCCGACCGCCTTTTCGGGATAATTAACCCATGCGCGCCAAAGGCATCAGCTGACCGCATCATCGCCCCTAAATTATGCGGGTCTTCAATATCGTCCAAGACCAGCAGCAAGGGGGCTTCTTCTTTTTCCTGTGCACGAGCGAGAATATCCTGCCAGGGAACATAGGCCACTTCTGCAACGGCAGCCGCCACGCCTTGATGATTGCAGCCGGGAAAGCGTCTGTCCAAAACACGCCGTTCGACAGTGCGCACCGGAATGCCTGCTTTTTTGGCCAGCTGATTGATGTCATCAATGACACCATGCCGTGCGCCTTTTACCAAGGTGATATGCTGAATTTCTGTACCGTTTTTCAGGGCTTCACGTACAGCATTTCGTCCGTATAAATCTGCTATGACAAGTGCCTCCTCTATTGTTGCGGCGCCTCTTTACGCCGATATCGTTCAATGCGGTAAGTATAGCCGTTGTCTTCACCGGTCTCTACGACTTCTGCCAAAAGCCAGTCTGCCGCTGTGCTCACATCCGGAAAATGCGTATCTGCCGACGCTTGATCATCAATGCGCGTCACATAACCGGCTGAACAGCGATCGAGGAGCTTAGCGTACAATTCGCCGCCACCAATCAAGAAAAGCGGCCTACCGCCGGCTTCTTTCACTGCCTCCTCCACCGAATGAACCACCACGGCCCCGGGGGCCACATAAGACCTGTTCCGGGTCAGCACCAGATTCAACCGTCCTGGCAGAGCAGCCGGCAGGCTTTCAAAGGTTTTGCGGCCCATCAATAGGGCAGCGCCCATGGTCGTCCGCTTAAAAAATGCCAAATCCGCCGGGATATGAAAGAGCATCTGACCATTTTTACCGATGCCCCACTGCTTGTCTACTGCTACAATAAATTGCATATCATCACCTACTCTGCTACCGGAATCTTTCGGTCAAACTCATGCGGCTCATAGGCTTCCAAGACCACATCATCTGTTGTAAACGCGTAAAAATCCGTAACCTCCGGATTCAACCACAAGTGTGGCGCCGGACGGGGTGGTCTATCCATCAGTTCTCGGACCATGTCCACATGGCGGTCATAAATGTGTGCATCGGCGATGACGTGAACCAGCTCGCCGACTTCCAGATCGCTGACCTGGGCCAATAGGTGGACCAAAACCGCATACTGGACCACATTCCAGTTGTTCGCAGTCAACATGTCCTGGCTTCGTTGATTTAAAATGGCGTTCAGCTTACGTCCGCTGACGTTAAAGGTCATGGAATAGGCGCAGGGGTACAAGGCCATGTCATGCAAGTCGGCATGGTTGTAGATATTGGTGATTAAGCGCCGACTGTGTGGCGTATGGCGCAAGTCGTAGAGCAATTTATCCACCTGATCAAAATCGCCTTCTGCATAATGGTGCACCACGCCGAGCTGGTAACCGTAGGCCTTCCCAATAGTGCCGTCCGGCCGTTGCCAGGCATCCCATATGCGACTCTTTAAATCTGCCACCCGGTTGGATTTTTTTTGCCAAATCCACAGCAATTCGTCCACTGCGTTTTTATAATAGGTCCGTCGCAAGGTCAAGGCCGGGAATTCCTCAGCCAAGTTGTACCGATTGACGATGCCGAAACTTTTAACCGTATGCGCCGGGCTTCCGTCTGCCCATTTGGGACGGACGTCATAATCCGTATCCCATACGCCTTCTGTTAAAATCTGCCTGCAATTTTTGATAAAAATATTATCCGCTACACTCAATGCCGCACTCCTTATCTACCAGGGACAATAATTCCTGCAAACGATCCGACTGATCGCTTAAATATAAATAGCCGACCAAGGCTTCCAAACCGGTCGCCCGGCGATAGTCACCAGCATTACCTCCGCGGGGAACAGACCCGTTGGCATTGCGCCCCCGGCGCAGCACCTGCGCTTCAAGTTCTGTCAAACGGTCTTCCAGGCCGGACAAGGTCTTTGATTGGGCACCGTGGTTGACCAAGTCCACGCATAATTTACTTAAGGTGGAGGCTCTATGACTCTTTGTCAACAGCTGGGTGCGCATGTGCAATTCATATACGGCGTCCCCTACCCAGGCCAGGGTTAAGGCCGATAAGCCGAAGGCTTCTCTTTCTGTCATCGCGTCTCCTCCAACAGCACCACTGCCTGAGCGGCAATACCTTCCTTCCGGCCAACAAAGCCCAAGGCCTCTGTGGTCGTCGCCTTAACATGGACCGCTGATGGATCTGCGGCCAGGGCTGCAGCCAAGCGGGCGGACATAGCCGGAATGTGGGGCGCTAGTTTGGGCTCTTGGGCCATGACCACGCAATCTGCATTGACCAAGTCGTAACCGGCCGCCTGCACCAGGGCATAGGCTTTTTGCAAAAGCAGCAAGCTGTCCGCCCCCTGGTACTGCGGATCCGTATCCGGGAAGTGCCGGCCGATGTCCCCCAGCCCTGCGGCGCCTAAGAGGGCATCAGTCAGCGCATGGGCCAATACATCTGCATCGGAATGTCCGGCCAGGCCCCGTGCATGGTCGATGGGGACTCCGCCTAAAATAAGCAAGCGCCCGTCGGCAAAGGCATGAACGTCTGTCCCTAATCCGATTCGCATAATCCGCACTCCTTTAGATACAAGTCTGCCAGTGGTAAATCCGTTGGAACGGTGACTTTAATATTATAAGGGTCGCCGGCAACCGTCAGAACCCTTTCTCCGTAAGCTTCCAAAAGCGCCGCATCATCAGTCACCGCCCGCCCTTCTGTGACAGCCCGCGCATGGCATTGCTGCAAAAGGGAGACTTCAAAAGCTTGTGGCGTCTGCACCCGGCGCAAATCGGCCCTTGGCACCGTTTCCAGAATATAGCCCTGCCCGTCGACACGTTTAACCGTATCCGTTACCGGCAAGGCAGGTACCACGGCCGGTGCTTGCAGTAACCCTCCAATCAATCGTTGGACCAGCTCCTCCCGCAAAATCGGCCGCGCGCCGTCATGGATGAGGACCTGGTCCCAGGTCGACGGCATGGCGGCCAAGGCCAGGCGCACCGAATCTTGCCGTTCAGGGCCACCTTCCGTGATAATAACCGATGCCTCGTCCAGCCCGGCCGTAACAACCGCCTGACGGGCCAGCTCTTCTTCACCTGAACGACAGACCAGCATCATCGGCGCCCCAGGCAGGGCACGCGCCGCATGGCGAAGCGTCAGGCTCAGCACCGGTTGACCGGCCAAGGGCAGGAAAAGTTTATTGCCCGAGGCGCCCATCCGTTTGCCAGTACCTGCCGCCAAAATGACCATGCCAATCATGCTAATCCTCCAATCGCACAAAGATCATCCGGCCTGCATTGGTCTGAATGACCGACGTCACCACCACGGGCAGCGTTTCTCCCAGGCGGTCTTTACCACCTTCCACCACAATCATGGTCCCGTCGTCCAAATAGCCGACCCCTTGGTTCTGACCTTTACCGCGACCAACAATTTCAACCTGCATCGTCTCGCCCGGCAGCACAACGGTCTTAATGGCGCCGGCCAGTTCATTGACGTTTAAGACTTCCACGTTTTGAAAAGACGCCACCTTATTTAAATTAAAATCATTGGTGACCACGCAGCCGTTTAATTCTTTGGCCAGCTTCACCAATTTGGCATCGACTTCCGGGATCTCCGGAAAGTCTCGGTTTAGCGTCACCACAGGCACATCCAATTCCCGCAGGTCGTTTAAGACGTCCAATCCACGGCGTCCGCGATTGCGCTTTAACGTATCGCCGGAATCGGCAATATGGCGCAATTCGTCCAGTACATAAGGCGTCATAATCAAGGGGCCTTCCAAAAAGCCGGCACGCGCAATATCCACAATACGCCCATCAATGATGACAGACGTATCCAGTACCTTCGGCCGTGTGCCCGGTAAAAATTCCGCCGATGGCTCGGCAACCGCCATTTTCGACGGTTCCCGGCGCGGTCTGCGCTCCTGTCGTTTGTTCATATGAGAGAGCACCGTTTCAGGCAAGGCCACGAGCGCATCACGCCAACGATACCCTAAAGAGGCCCCCAGGTAGCCCAAAACCAGTGTAATGAGCAAGGGCATATAATCGCCAATCAAGGGCAGGGTCTTCACCGCCGGAATCATCAACAGCGCCACCACCAAGCCCGCAATCAGGCCTAATGTACCGGCCACCAAGCCACGCAAAGGCACATTTGACAAGCGGTTTTCTAAAAAACGGGTTCCATGAATGAACGCATCCATGACAGGGGCGGCAATACCGAAGCCGATCAAAATAAATAATAATGAAAAAACAAATCCAATGGCGATCGACATAAAAGCAAAATCCGGTAAGAAGCCGATGTTGAGCGGCTCAATCAGTTCACGATAGCCCACTGATCCAATTAAATAACCGCTGACCGCCCCAAACAGCATCAGCACCGCCCGTACAATTTTTAAAGGCATGACGTTCACCTCCTTTCATTATCCAACTTTAGAACCAGTGACTATCCATAATCGTCTGCGTCCGCAACCGATCCAAGCCGGTTGAAATCTGTTGAGCCCGGGCGGGACCAACGCCTTCCACTTCATCTAGGGCATCAATGCTGGCCTTGGTCAGCTGGTTTAAATCATGAAAAGTTTCCACCACATTATCGATAACAGAAGAGGGCAAACGCGGAATTTTATGCAACATGCGATAACCGCGCGACAGCAAAATATTGCGGCGCTCTTTATCGTTGTAGCCGGCATAGCCTAAAATCCCCGCCAAGCGATCGCCGTCCAAAAGGTCCTCGCTGCTCAGCCGTTCCAATTTCTCCAAGGCTGCATCAACCTGAGCCATTTCGGATTCTTCCGTATTAAAGACCAGGTAGTCGCGCAAGGCCATCCGCTCATCGGTGTCCACATTGCTCATCAGCTCTTCCGCCTGCATGCGAACCAAGCGCCCTTCATTGCCCAACTCGGCAATGTACAGGGTTAATTCTTTATCCACCCGCTTCAGCATTTCAGCGCGTTGAACAACCTGCACCACGTCCGATAAGCTCACCATATCGTCAAATTCTTCCAGGGACAAGCGAACAAAAGCCTCATCCAAGGCGTTCTTATATTTTTCAAGAGCTTCAATTGCCTGCGTTGCCGTGTTCAAAAGGGTTGTCGTATCGCGTAAAACATAGCGGTAAGATCCCCGGTACAGAGTAATGAGGCGGCGTCTCTGCGAAATAGAAATCACCAGTTCCCCGGTTTGCCGTGCGGTTTGCTCAGCTGTACGATGCCGAATCCCCGTCTCCATCGACGGCGTTCCCGGATCCGGATTTAAATGACAGTTGGCGCGAAATATTTTATTACAGTCCTCGGACAAAAGAATCGCACCGTCCATCTTGGCCAGTTCATACAAGTGGGCCGGAGAGTAAGGCGCATCAATAAAAAAACCGCCTTCCGCCAAAGCAGACACCTTATCGTAATCACCGACGATGATGAGCCCACCTGTATTGGCCCGGAGCACATTGTCCAAGCCTTCCCGCAGGCGTGTCCCCGGTGCGGTAATGCGCAACATTTCCAAAATTTCCGCCGTATTGCTTTGTTTGGTCATCACAACACCCCCCATATTTTTTCAACGGCTTGTGCCAGTTTTTGACAAGAAATCAATTCCATATCCACATCATCGGCCCGGCTACCGGTCGCTACAACAGCCCGCCGAAAGCCCATTTGGGCCGCTTCCTGTAAGCGCCTGGACAGCTGGGTGACCCGGCGCAATTCGCCGGTCAACCCCACTTCCGCCAAAAAGACCACATCTTCCGGTAGTGGGCGATTGTGGAAGGCAGACACCACCGCCAGTGCAATGCCCAGGTCTGCTGCCGGCTCGCCAATCCGCAAACCGCCAATGACGTTTAGATAAATATCTTCTTTGCTCAAGGCAAGGCCTAACCGTTTTTCTAAAACCGCCATCAGCATTAAGGCCCGTGCATGGTCCACCCCGGTCGTTTTGCGCTGTGGATAACCGAAAACCGATGTGGCCACCAGCGCCTGTACTTCTAATAAAATCGGTCGGTTGCCTTCCATGGTGGCGGTCACCGCAGATCCGGCAGCATTTTGTGGCCGTTCCGACAAAAAAGCAGCTGACGGATTGGGCACCTCCTGTAAGCCGGTCCGGGTCATATCAAAAAGTCCGATTTCATGACTGGCGCCAAACCTATTTTTAAAGGCTCGCAAAATCCGATATTGAGAATGGCGATCCCCTTCAAAATATAGGACTGCATCCACCATGTGCTCCATAACGCGCGGGCCGGCCACACTGCCTTCCTTGGTCACGTGACCGATGAGCACCGTCGGAATGCCACGCCCCTTTGCCCAGCCCATACTGCGGGCAGCCACCTGTCGCAGTTGGCTCACCGATCCGGGTGCAGAAGTGAGTTCCGGATCGTAAACGGTCTGCACCGAATCCAAAACGATTAACCCAGGCTTGAGCTGATCAATATGACGCTCAATCACATCCATTTGGTTGGCTGTTAAAAGATAAATTTTATCGCCGTCCGCCCCCAGACGATTGGCGCGAGATTTAATCTGCCCCTGTGATTCTTCACCGGAAACGTACAAGACCGGGGCCGACAGCTTGACAGTGGCCATCATCTGCATGGTTAAGGTGGATTTTCCGATGCCTGGGTCTCCGGCCAATAAAATCAAAGCCCCCGGCACCAGTCCACCGCCTAAGACGCGGTCTAATTCACTGGACCCGGTCGGAATGCGCTTCAGCTGACGGCTGTCAATGGCCGATAGCAACTCTGCCTGACCACCAGCAAGATTTTTGCCTTGTTTCGGCGGCGTCAAAACGGCCGCCTTAGCAGAGGCTGGAGCCACCGGTTCCTGCACCTGTTCCACCATGGTGTTCCATTCACCGCAATCCGGGCATTTGCCCAACCACTGAGGGGACTCATAGCCACAGTTTTGACACATATAGGTCCATTTTGATTTTGCCATCTTGTCCCTCCTGTCAGATGAACTTTTCCCACTTATATATTGTAAGCGATTAAGGCCCTAAACACAATGGACAAGGGCTTTTCGTCAATGAATGCCCATAATATTAGCAAAAAAAAACCGCGGACAGCAGCGTCCGCGATGCAAATGATGTTATTAGTCTTCGTCAACATCCAGAGGTACAATGGCCAATGTTTTCCCCAAGGGTGCTAATACTTTTAAAATGGTGGTCAGCTGCGGGTCCGTCAAGCCACGTTCCATCCGTGCAATGACCGGCTGTTTGACACCGCAAGCCGCTTCAATGTTCTTTTGAGTCATATTTCGTTCACGTCTGGTCTTTAAGATTTCATGCACCAGCGCCTGTTTGGTTTCATAAATAGATTCATTGGTCATTTTGATTCCCCCTAAAAATTTTTATCCGACAACCTCCATTTGTTTTATGCGGTCGCGGTATTTAAATAATGATTACGGTATATCCTCATTTGAATATTATGCCTCAGGAATAACATGCCGTCAAGTGTTATTTATAAATAATTAAATCGCCTCTCTTGCAAAAATAAGTCAACGCCATTTGATAAATTGACTGGTTGACCACTGTTTGTATAAGTCCAACAAGTTTAATAAATTTCATAAAAATTGGCCTCATCATCTGAGGCCGCAAGCTGATGGCCGGACTTGAACCGGCGACCTGCTGATTACGAATCAGCTGCTCTACCAACTGAGCCACATCAGCACCAAGCCGACAATGGGACTCGAACCCGCAACCTGCTGATTACAAATCAGCTGCTCTACCAATTGAGCTATGTCGGCGCACGACTCAGTATAGCAAAGGTTTTTACAATTTGCAAGCAAAAATTACTACTACATCAATTAAAGAGAGATTGTAATTTATAAACCTAGTCATCATCAACTGACTGCTATAATAAGCTGGTTGACGTCACTTGCGGCTAATTCTACAAGTATCATCAGCTGTAGATATAATCAAACAGCCGCCTTTCGATAGAGTGTTGAATGCCATCCCGGCTTTCGCTATAATGTAACTAGTTTACACGATTTGCCATCATGATGAAAGAGGGAATATGAATGGATTATATTGATCAATACGTTCGTCCAACAGATCCGGCTTTGGCAGATGCCATTGATGCAGAAGAAAATCGCCAACGCAATAAAATTGAACTCATCGCTTCCGAAAATTTCACCAGCCGTGCCGTTATGGCCTCCCAAGGCTCCGTTCTTACCAATAAATACGCTGAAGGCTACCCTGGCAAACGCTACTACGGCGGCTGCGAACACATAGATGTGGTCGAGGACCTGGCCCGTGAGCGCTTGAAAGAACTCTTCGGCGCTGAACATGCCAATGTTCAGCCCCACAGCGGTGCCAATGCCAACTTAGCTGTTTATTTTGCCCTCCTTAAACCGGGCGACCAGGTGCTGGGCATGAATTTAGCCCACGGCGGTCACCTGACCCACGGCAGTCCGGTGAACATCAGCGGAACGTATTTTAATTTCGCCGATTACGGTGTGGATAAAGAAACTGAGACCATTGACTATGACGCCTTGGAAAAGGTTGCCAAAGAGGTCAAGCCAAAACTGATTGTGGCCGGTGCTTCTGCCTATCCCCGTGAAATTGATTTTGAACGCATCGGTCGCGTGGCCAAGGAAGTGGGCGCCCTATTTATGGTGGATATGGCCCATATTGCCGGCCTGGTGGCCTGCGGTCTGCACCAAAGCCCGGTGCCCTATGCAGACGTGGTCACTTCTACCACCCATAAAACACTTCGCGGACCTCGCGGTGGCCTGATCCTCTGTAAAGCGGACTTGGCCAAAGCCATTGATAAAGCCGTATTCCCCGGCCTCCAAGGTGGCCCCCTGATGCATGTCATTGCCGGTAAGGCAGCCGCCTTTGGCGAAGCCTTGAAGCCGGACTACAAAACCTATATGCAGCAGGTGGTGACAAACGCTAAAACCTTGGCAGAGGCTCTGGTGGACCGCGGTTTCCGTCTGGTTTCCGGTGGCACCGATAACCACCTAATCCTCATGGATACAAAAGCCATCGGGATGACCGGCAAAGAAGCGGAGGAAATTCTGGACAACCTGGGCGTAACGACCAATAAAAACGGTATTCCTTTTGATACAGAAAAGCCCACCGTTACCAGCGGCTTGCGCATCGGTACACCGGCGGTGACCACCCGCGGCATGGGCGAAGCCGAAATGGTGGAAATTGCCGATATTATGAAACTCGCCCTTATTGACAAAGATGCCGAAGCAGCCGCGCGCCTGGTTAAAGACCTGACCGACCGCTTCCCTCTTTACGTTTAAGGAGGTCAGCATGGGATTTACACATATTTTTGACCATCCCTTAATCCATCATAAAATCTCTTTCTTGCGCGATAAAAATACCCCTTCACCGCAATTTCGCCAAATGGTCAATGAAATCGCCATGCTCATGGCCTATGAAATTAGCCGGGATTTTCCGCTGGTCAAGGCCACTGTAGAAACCCCCTTGACCACCACCGAATGTCAACGCCTGGCTGACCAATCGGTTATTTTGGTGCCCATTTTGCGCGCCGGCTTGGGCATGCTGGAAGGGTTTCAGTTTGTCGTGCCGACGGCTTGTGTGGGCCACATCGGCATGGCCCGCAACGAAGAAACCCTGGTGCCGGAGCCCTATTACCACAAGCTGCCGGCCCACGTCACCGAGGCTCACGTGATCGTTTTAGACCCGATGCTGGCCACCGGCGGTTCAGCCTGTAACGCCATTAGCTTCTTAAAAAGTCAAGGCGCCAAGGACATCACCTTTGCCGCCATTTTGGGAACGGACATCGGCTTACAGCGCGTTCACGACGAACACCCGGAAGTCAATGTCTACCTGGCTGAAAAAGACCCGATTCTAAACGAGCACGGCTATATCGTCCCTGGCTTGGGCGATGCCGGCGACCGCATTTTCGGCACGGTAAATCCATAAAATAAAAAAAGACACCTTTTCAAGCAAGGCTGATGACTTCAGCTCAGCCTGAAAAGGTGTCTTTTTTATCTAAGTTTTATTTAAATAATCCCTTTAAGCGGTCAACAAAAGATTCTTTCGGATTGATCAAAGCATCAATTTCTTTACGCAAGATGGCTTCATTTAATGCACCGGGTAAAGCGTCAACGTATTCGCCTTCACGAATGAAAACCGTTTGGGGCACGCCAACCAACTTCCATGATTTAAATATTTTTCGAGCATCCGGTTGTAAAACATCCATGTGATAAAATTGAACCGGTTTGTTTTCTGCCGTGTATTCGGCCGCAAGTTTATCAACAATTGGTTCCAGTTTGCGGCAAACATTGCAGGACTCTTTGGTGAAAACGATGATACAGGTTTCTTTATTGTTTTGAATGCGCTCATCAAATAAGGCTTGGTCCATTTCCGAAATGTTCATCATTAAAATCCCTCCCACTCTTGTCATTCTCTACTTATATTCTACCTGTTTCAGAACATAAAGACAAGCTGTGATCCATCAGGCCCCAGTTTGTTCAGCCAGCCAGTGGTTCAAAAGGTGCTCCAAATCTTCCAGGGTGCTCATTTGCGCCGCCCCACCGCGGAAACGAACGGCACCGGGCAAGCCTTTAACATAATGGCCCAGCACCTTACGCAATTCACGCATGGCAAGGGCCTCCCCTTTATCTTCAATGGCCAGACGGGCATGGTCGACCATCAGCTGAGCCCGTTCGGCAGCACTTGGATCCGGCGGAATCGGCTGACCGGCATGAGCAGCATTCAGTTGGGCAAAAAACCAAGGCCTGCCCAAGGCACCGCGGCCGACGAGAGCCCCGGCAGCGCCGGTGGCCTGCAAAATACGGACGCCATCTTCAGCTGCAAGAACATCGCCGTTGGCATAAACCGGAATAGAAACCGCTTCGACCACGCTGCGTATGGCAGCCCAATCAGCCGTCCCGCTGTAATAGGCTTGTCGCGTTCGCCCGTGGACGGTCAAGGCCCTGATGCCGGTTTCTGCTAAGGCAGCCGCAAAATCCGGCAAGTTGGGCAAGGGCTTATCCCAGCCGATACGAATTTTTACGCTGACGGGCACCTCCACCGCCTGCACCACTGCTGCGGCTACAGCACAGGCTCGCTCCGGTGTTTTTAAAAGGCCGCTGCCTTCACCGTTGTTGGCAACTTTGGGCACCGGGCAGCCCATATTGATATCAATGGCCCGCGCCCCCTGGTCAACAGCAATAGCCGCCCCCTCTGCCATAATCGCCGGCTCTGCGCCAAAAATTTGAACAGAGATGGGGTCTTCTTCGCCGGCTGTATTCAGCAATCCGGCGGTTTTTTTGTTGTGGTAGACCAGGGCTTTAGCGCTGACCATTTCCGTTATTTGCCATCCGCAACCGTACCGGCGTGCCAACAGGCGCATGGCCCGGTCTGAAAATCCAGCCATAGGGGCCAAGCCGAACGGCGACTTATTCAGCATGATTTTCCTCCGGTGCGGAAGACACCCAGCCCCAAGCCGCAATGGCCGCCATGGTGCCAAAGAAGATAATCTGCCAGGGAATGGAATGCGGGAAATCTTCAGCAATGATGCCCACCGCCGGATGGGCCAAGGTGACGACAATCAATTTGATCCCTACCCAGCCGACCAGGATAAAGGCCGCCTTTTCCAATTTTGGACGGTGGTCCAGCAATTTGACAAAAACGGTGGCCGCAAACCGCATTAAAATCAGGCCGGCCAAACCGCCTAAGAAGACCACCAAAAAGCGCCCGGTGTCAAATCCGCCGATGTGGGAATGACCTAAGGGCGGCAAACTCATGGCAATCGCCACAGCCGCCAAAATAGAATCCACCGCAAAAGCAATGTCCGCCAATTCAACCTTAGCAACGGTCAGCCAAAAAACTTTTCGTGAATATTCCTTTTTTACCGGCTCTTTCAACACCGTTTCCGGCGTAACCGCTTCTTCTTTTTTAGCGTAGGCGTGCAGGTTTTTAGCCGCCACATAAAGCAGGTAGGCGGCGCCCACCGCTTGTGCCTGCCAAATATTGGCCAGATAAGAAATAATAAACAGGGCGCCAAAGCGCATAACAAAGGCACCGATCAGCCCGTAAAACAGGGCCTCATTGCGGTGATTTTCCGGCAAGGGCCGCACCATCACCGCCAATACCAAGGCGTTGTCTGCCGATAAAAGGCCTTCCATAAAAACCAAAATAAAGAAAACAGCAAGATACCGCATCAATAAGGCCGCATCAAAATGCGATAAAAAATCAATGATCATCCCAATCTCCTCTCTGTCTGTTAGCAGGATACAAAAAAACCTTTGCCCCTTTATACCTGTGCGCGGTATAAAGATGGCAAAGGTCTTGCAATATCCATTGGATCCGATTGCTCCGGCGCAAGTGCGCGTATTGACGAAACAACCGCCGGCCATGGCCGGTGCTACTCCCCTTTAATCCATTTCTTGGTTAATTTTATCATATCCCTGTATGGCGGTCAATCCGATTTACCGACCACCTTCATGGTCGCCAGGTCTACGCTGATGTTTTTCGTTGTCACCGTCCCTTGGACATCTCCGCCGGGCAATAGGGTAACCTCGCCGAAATTAACATCCGCCCCCTGCGGCATTTTTAAATAGGGCTGCAATTGGGCTTGGGTAAGGGTACCACCGTTTAAAGCAGTGCTTGCATTTTTGTCATCCATACTGTAAAGCTCTACAGCTGTGACCACCGCTTGTGCATTTTGCAGGGCGGCCGCTTCTCGCGCCTGGGCTGTGTAATTCATAAGGCGGGGCACTAAAAGCACCGCCAAGATAGCAATAATGGACAGAACCACCAACAGCTCAATCAAGGTAAATGCCGGCTTGCTCCGATTTTTCATAAGAAATCGCATGGGGGCCTCCTTTATACCTCTTCTTTAAAGCGCAATGTCGTCATTTTTCGATCAAAGCCCACTTGTGTTTGCGGAAAAATATTGCGTGTTGCCGGTAAAAATTCCTTCGGATCAAGCATGGCCGGGCTGTAATGGGTCAACCACAGGTCATCTACACCAGCAGCTTTGGCTAAGTGGGCCGCTTCGTGAAAGACCATATGACCTTTACTTTTGGCATCGGCTTGCTTGGCAGGGTCGCCATACAGGCCTTCCGCAATCAAAAGATCGCTGCCTCGAGCCAAGTCTGTCAATTGGTCCGATGGCCGGCAATCCGTTGCGTAAGTGACCCGTAAGCCACGCCGTTCCGGCCCAAGCACATCCGATGGCTGAAAGCTTTGTCCGTCAACCACCACTTCCTCACCATTTTGTAGCCGAGACCAATAGGTCACCGGGATGCCCAGTGCTTTTGCCCGCTGCGCATCAAAGCGACCGATCCGGGGCAAGTAGGCGCTGTAGGCCAGGCAGGGGACCCGGTGCTTGACCGGGCAAGTCTGCCACTGTAGCCCGGCCGCTTCAAAGCCCTCGCCCTGGTCAGCGGGTAGTTCGTGCAGCACCAGTTTAAAGGGCAAATATTCACAGATAACCGTTAAACCGCGAACCACTTTTTCCAGACCGGGAAGGCCCCATAAATGCAAGGGTGCCGTCCGCCCACTGTTGGCAATGGTCATCAGGAGGCCCGGCAAACCGCTGCAATGGTCCCCATGAAAATGCGTAAACAAAATATGGTCAATGGTAACCGGGCTGAAATTGGTCCGGTGCAAGGTCACTTGTGTTGCTTCACCGCAATCAATCAAGACCGATCGCCCTTCTACCCGGACCAGTAAGGCGGTTAAAAACCGTTTCGGCAACGGCAACATGCCGCCGGTTCCCAAAAGGCAAACGTCAATCATGCGCATCACTCCGGTTGCGGTCCGCTAAAATACGCAACCCATGAATGGTTAATTTCATGTCCACTTTATCCACATACGATGTGTGTTTACAAATCATATCGCTGCGACCACCGGTGGCCACCACCGCTGTTTTTTCCGGGTCATAGCCCATCTCATCACACAGGCGGACAATCATGGCATCCACCAAACCGGCATAACCATAAACCAAGCCGCTCTGCATAGCGTTAACCGTATTGCGCCCAATAGCTGACGGTGGCGCTTTCAAGTCCACCTTCGGCAGTTTCGCCGCATGGGAAAACAAGGCATCCATGGAAATGCCGATGCCGGTGGTAATGGCACCGCCCATGTATTCACCCTGTTCATTAACCACACAAAAAGTTGTCGCCGTACCAAAGTCAACAATAATACAGGGCGTTCCATAACGGTCAATGGCGGCCACTGCATTGACAATGCGGTCTGCCCCCACCTCTTTGGGATTTTCATACCGGATGGGCAAGCCTGTTTTAATGCCCGCTTCCACCACCAAGGGCTCTACATGAAAATATTGCCTGCCCATGGCAGCCAGGGTGCTGGTCACATCCGGCACCACCGAAGAAATAATCATGCTGTCCACATCGGCAAAATTATACTGATGAAAATTAAACAAGTCAAAGCAAAACAAGCCATATTCATCGACCGTCCGGCGCGGGTCGGTTGCAAATCGCCAGGAACCGCATAACTCGTCGCCGTCGTATAAACCGATGACCGTGTTCGTATTGCCTGTATCAAAAGCCAGTAACATGCTGCCTCCTCCAAGCCTACAGCTGCCGTCAAAAGCACAAGTCCATTTATGATTCCTTGATTTGGATAAACCGCGCCAGCGCCTTGGTCAAAATCACCACCAGCACTGTTGCTATAAGCAATTCTGCAAAAAATTGCGGGATAAAGAGAACCAGCGTTTTTGCCGGTAAATAACCAATCAGCACCGCCAGGCCTAAGAAGCCCAGAGTATTGGTCACCGTACCGACAATGCCGGCCATCGCCGCCGCAAGGCTGCGATGCTTATACAGGGCCCGAAAGGTCCAGGCACTGGTCAATCCAATAAGAATCCGCGGCAAAATGCGCACAATCGGATCTGCAGGAATCACGCCCGTCGGGGTCAAAAAGCTGTATACGCCAAAGATTAAGCCGGTCAGCCCACCAACTAGGGGGCCTTCTAAGATGCCCGCCAAAATCACCGGTATGTGCATGATTGTCGCTCGCCCGGATGGGGTTGGCGCCGGAATCATCCCCAGCCCCGTCATCCCCATGACAATGCAGACCGCCCCTAAAAGACCGGCCACCACCAGTTTCTGTGTCGATAAGTTTTTCATGTTTTGCACACTCCTCTGTGTCGGGATCACACAGACAGCTGTGCAATCCATCCCGGTCCTATGGATCCAGGTGTCATTTAATGAACGCAATAAAAAACGGCAACGTATGGGGCAAGGCTCCCATCGTTGCCATTATTGTACAATTTGTCCACGCCCGGCGCAAGACTAAGCGCGCGCCTTCCAGCGTTTTACCACAGAAAGTTGCTCATATTCATCTTTTAAGAGGCCCACAACCCACTGGTCCACATAGCGGGCGCCGGTAAAAATATGGTCGCGCAGCTGTCCTTCTGCTTGAAAACCGAACGACAGCGCCGACCGCAGCCCCAGCTGGTTATTATCGTTAACGCGCATATACACCCGCCGGAAACCGAAATCATAAAATACCGTATCACAGAGGACCACCATCAAGTCAAAGCCATAGCCCAAGAGGCGCTTGCTTTCATCGGCAATGCCCGGCGCAATAGCAGCATGACCGTTTTGGCGGTCAATGTCCATAATCGCCGCCACCCCGATGGGCTCTTGATTGTACTTGGCACGCACCAAAAAATTCAACCGTTCCGCATGCGGATCGGTGATGTCACGACCGGCCTTGATTTCAGCCATAACCATGTCCAATGAATTGCCCCGATAGCCATCGTATAATAAACGGAATTCTTTATCCAGATACCATTTTTGCAGGACATCCGCGTCTTGAATCTGCGGTTTTTCAAGCAGTACTTTTCTTCCTGATAACATATCCATCACCTCGATTGAATTGCACTGGTCTATGTCTATCATAACGGTTTGGCGCGTAAGGGTCAAACAAAATATGGCAAACACACCGCTCGCCCACTCTTTTTTTATCGGCTCTTGTGCTATAATTTAAGCCATACGGTCTAAACCGATACTTTAATCAAGCGTATGACACCCGTACGCGGAAAGGAAGTCCTATGCGCATAGAGCAATTGCACTATTTACTGGAATTATACCGGACCCGCTCATTTTCCAAAGCGGCCGAAAACGTTTTCATCACCCAGCCCTCTCTTTCTACAGCCATCTCCGGCCTGGAGGACGAGCTTGGGGTCAAACTCTTTGAACGCTTGCGCAGTGGCGTTTACCCGACGCCCATGGGTGAAGCAGTGGTGAAAATCGCCTCTGAATTGGTCAATTGTGAAGCGCGGATCTATGAAGCTGTGCGGGCTGCCCAACCGCCGGATAAAATTCGCCTGATGACGATTCCGGCCATCTCCTTTGGGGTCCTGCTGGAGCTGATGACTTCCTTCCAAAAAGATTATCCGGAAGTGAACCTGGAGCTTAAAGAATTTCCACCTCAAATCATCACCGATGCAGTAGTGGACGAATTGACCAATGTCCCCGGCACCTTTGCTCTAGTGCCCATCCAACCGAAAACGTGCGAAGAAGTTTTGGCCCAATTGGCACGGGACAACATTACTTCTACCCATATTTTCAGCGACAACTTTGTGGCCCACATGTCCGGTAAACATCCGCTGGCCAGCAAAGACGTCATCAGCATCGATGATTTTTTAGCCTATCCCAGCATTGAATTGAACCTGCTCACCAAGACCCCGGACAATACCGCCTATAACCGTCTGTACATGATGGGCAATACGGTCGGCCGCCGGCGCCTTAAAGAGCGCACCCATATTGAAGTGGATTCGCTGGCCCACGTCAAGCACCTGATGCTCAGCACCGGCACCCACGTCGTTGCCCTGCCCCGACTGATTGCTTCAGGCGATCGCGATTATGAATCTGGCGATATTATCTGGCGTCCCTTTGTGAACGGCGACGACTTATCCGTCGATTACTACTTAATTTACAGCAGCCTCTACCCCTTGAAACCCATTGAAAAAGGTTTTTTAAATGCCATCGTGGCCTACTTCGACCAGCTGAGTATCGCCAAATAAACCGGCATTGAGAAAGGAGACCTATGAATCCCAACCATCTGCGTTTATACGCCATCACCGATTGCGACCACCTGACCGGCGATGCCCTCATCGCCCAAACCGAAGCCCTCTTAGCCGGCGGCGTGACCATGTTGCAGCTGCGCGATAAAAATCGCAGCCGTGAAGCCGTCCGGCCGGATGCCCTTGCCCTGCGCGACCTGTGCCACCGCTACAAGGTCCCCTTTATCGTTAACGATGACGTCGAATTGGCGCGAGAAATTGACGCCGATGGCGTCCATCTTGGCCAAGATGACGCTGCCTTACGCTTAGCCCGGTTGAAGCTCGGCCCGGACAAAATTATCGGCATTTCCGCCCATAATCTTGAAGAGGCCCGAGCCGCCCAAAACGGAGGCGCCAGCTACTTAGGCTGCGGCGCTGTCTTCACAAGTCCCAGCAAAGACGCCGCCAGCCTGGACCATAACCTGCTTAAAAATATTTGCGACACCGTAGACATTCCCGTTGTTGCCATCGGCGGCATTAACGGCGATAACATGGCCCAGCTGGAAGGCCTGGGCTGCGCCGGCGCCGCCGTTATTTCAGCCCTGTACCACACAAGTGACCCGCTTGAAACCGCAAAAGCCTTGCGTGCCCAAGTAGAAGCCGTTTTTGGCGCCGTGGAAACAGACCGGCCCACCGCCCTGGTGATTCCGCTTGACCGTGTCCTGTGCGATACCCACACCGTGTGGGCCGCCTTAGCCGAAACCTATCTGAACGGCGTTGGCAAAGAGGCCGGCCCCGATTTGGCCAGCATTTTACGCCCCCGTACCTTGGCCGGTGCCGCCGCCTATATTAAACACAACTATTCTGTACCGGATGGCATTACCCAAATGCTCTACGAATTTGAGTACGACCTGGACGAGTATTACCGCCGCGAAGCAAGCCTCCAGCCCGGCGCCAAAGCCTTGCTAGAAACCTGCCGCGACCACCAGGTCCCCGTCCTCGCCATCTCCGATGCCCCCTTGGACCTGATGACCCAACTGGCTGACCGCACCGGCTGCGCCGAGTCCATCACCGCCATGGCCTCCACCGCAGAAAGCCACCAAGACCGAGACGACGCAACTTTTTATACCCAAGCCGCCGCCCAACTGGAAGCCGATCCGCAAACCGTCTGGGTCATCGAAGACCACATCAACGGCCTCCGCTCTGCCCACCGCGCCGATTGCGTCACCATCGCCATCCAGGCAGACGGCCAAAGTGACCAAGAATGGGCCCTCCTACAAGCAGAAGCCGACATAACCGTAAATCATTTAGATGATCTTCTGAACCTACTCAATAATGCGCTATAAAAAAGGCATCGGGAATTCCCACCCTTAGGAATTCCCGATGCCTTTTTTATAAGCAACTTCTTTGATTTTTTATGCTGGTCCCCTTCTTAATCCACCAAAAGCAGCATTTCGCGAATGGTTTTGCCGTAAACGGCCGTGGAGACGCCGGAAGGGTCATAGTGGGGGGATAGCTCGTTGACGTCCATACCGATGATATTTAAACCACGCAAGGCGAGTAAGGCACCGAGCAGGTCACGCCAGGTGATGCCGCCGGCTTCAGGGGTACCGGTGCCGGGAAATATGGACGGGTCTAAGACGTCCATATCCAGGCTGAGGTAGACAGGTTTATTGCCCAGGGTCTTTGCCAGATCCGCTACGGCGGTTACGGTAAAGGGGTGAAAGTCTGTATGGGCGCGGGCGTAGGTGAACTCTTCCCGGGTGCCGCTGCGAATGCCGAACTGGTGCAGGCGGTCCGGTGAAATCAGCTCACTGACGCGGCGCATAACGGTGGCATGTGAAAGGGACACGCCCAAATAATCGTCACGCAAGTCAGCGTGGGCGTCAAAATGGAGCACCTCTACTTCTGAATGGTAGGCTACAACGGCGCGCATGGCGCCCAAGGTCACCAAGTGCTCGCCGCCAATCATAAAAGGCCGTTTTCCCGCTGCCAAAATACTTTCCGTCCGCTCTGTGATCATCTCCAGTGCGGCTTCAGTATCGCCAAAGGGGAGCGCTAAATCGCCACTGTCCATGACGGCGATATCTTCCAGGTCCTTGTCCTGATAGGGGCTATAGGTTTCCAAGCCATCGCTGTCCAGCCGCACTGCTGCAGGGCCGAACCGGGTGCCGGGACGGAAGCTGGTGGTGCCGTCAAAGGGGGCACCGAAAAGGATGGTCTCAGCCGTTTCCCAGCTGGCATCACAAGCAATAAAGGTTGATGGTTCCAGCTGCAATTTATTCATCTTCCACCGCTTCCAAAAGGCGCTGCACATAATTGGGCAAATAGAAGCTGCCTTGGTGCAGGTTGGTGTTGTAATACCGGGTGGTCAGGCCGCGAGCATTCCAGCGCGCCGCATCCAAATCCCGGACCGGGTGATATTTTTTAGAAGCGAACCCAAATAGCCAGTGCCCGCTGGGGTAGGTGGGAATGTGGACCTGGTAGACACGGGCGTGGTCAAAACTTTCCACAATGCGTTTATGGGCCCGTTGCATGGCGCGGGCGTCTTCCGGATAAAAGGGGCTTTCATGCTGGTTGACCATTATCCCGTCTTCTTTAAGGGCCTTAAAACAATTGCCATAAAACTCTTTGGTAAAGAGCCCCTCACCCGGACCGAAGGGGTCGGTGGAATCGACGATAATCAGGTCGTAGACGCCTTCCGGCGCGCGCACAAATTTCAGCCCATCTTCAAAATAAAAATGAATGCGCGGATCCTCAAAGCCTACCGCGGTCTGGGGCAGGTATTCTTTGCAGACTTCCACCACCCGTTGGTCTATCTCCACCATATCAATGCGGTCAATTTCCGGATAACGGCCCAATTCACGCAGGACCCCTCCATCTCCGGCGCCGATGACGAGCACACGACGCACCTGGGGATGAACGGCCATGGGCACATGGGTAATCATTTCATGGTAGATGAATTCGTCCCGTTCGGTCAACATCATATAGCCATCCAGGGTTAAGAAGCGACCGAAGGCAAAGCTTTCAAAGACGTCGATGCGTTGAAAATCGCTTATTTCACTGTGCAATTGCCGGTCCACTTTAATGGACAGCTGCACCGTATCGGTATGCGGTTCGGTAAACCACAGCTGCATATTAGCCCTCCTTAATAACGTTTAAGTGCTCCACCGCCATGTCTTCCGGGCCGGTCAGGGAGCAGCCCTTGTCTTTACTGTAAACGATGTAACGAATAATCTCTTCGGTAATGGTTTCGCCGGGGGCCAAGATTGGAATGCCCGGTGGATAGCTCATGACAAATTCGGCGCAGATCCGTCCCTCTGTCTCTGCCAAAGGAAGAGATTCTTTAGCAGCGTAAAAGGCCCGATGGGGGGTCATCGTCACCACAGGACTGATGTATTCCTGGTCAAACATGTCCTGGCCGGGCCTCCGAAAGCGCCGGCGAATTTCTGCCAGCGCAGCCACCAAGCGCTCAACGTCTTTCGGCCGGTCACCGAAAGAAAGGTAGGCCAAAAGATTGCCCAAATCGCCAAATTCCGTCTGAATATCATAATCGTCCCGCAAAATATCGTATACTTCAATGCCCGCCAGCCCCAGCTCAAGGGTATTGACCGACAGCTTGGTCCGGTCAAAGTCATAAACCGCATCGCCGTCAATGATTTCCGGTCCGTAAGCGTAATAATCCCCTATGGCGTTAATTTCCGACCGGGCGTAGTCAGCTTCCTGGAGGACCCGGCGAAAAATGTCTTTCCCCCGCACCGCCAAATTCCGGCGGCTGATGTCCAGACTGGAAAGCAGCAGGTAGGAGCCGCTCGTTGTTTGGGTAATGTTGATAATTTGCCGAACGTAATCTGCGTTCACATTGGGACCAGTCAGTAAAATAGAACTTTGGGTCAGAGACCCGCCGCTCTTATGCATAGATACCGCCGCCATATCCGCCCCCACGTGCATGGCCGCTACTGGCATATCCTCACCAAAATAAAAATGCGTGCCGTGCGCTTCATCAGCCAAGACCAACATGTCTGCCGCATGAGCCATTTCCACAAGGGCGGGTAGGTTTGAGCAAATCCCGTAATAGGTGGGGTTGTTCACCAAAACAGCCTTGGCTTCCGGATGGGCTGCTATGGCACGGCGGACATCTTCCACCTGCATCCCCAAGGAAATGCCCAGGCGAGGATGGGTTTGCGGGTTAATGTACACCGGTTTTGCATCAACCAGCATTAACGCATTGATCACGCTTTTATGGACATTCCGCGGTAAAATAATCGCATCTCCCGGCGACAAGGCGGACAAAACCATGGCTTGCACGGAGCTGGTCGTTCCGCCCACCATCAGAAAGGCATGGGCAGCCTGAAAGGCATCGGCAGCCAGATCTTCAGCCGCCTTGATGACCGATACGGGGTGACACAGAAAATCCAAGGGTTTCATAGAGTTAACGTCTACGGAGACACATTGATCACCTAAAAAAGCAGTGAGTTCCGGATTACCGCGGCCGCGTTTATGCCCCGGCACATCAAAGGGAACAACCCGATTCACCTTTAATTCTTCCAATGCCGCCAAAATGGGCATCTGTTCCTGGTCCATAAGACAAACTCCTTTATCCCTTAATAAATATTGGTCCCGTGGAAAATATCCAACATCTCTTTGCGCAAATTATCGCTGATTTCCAGCCGCGTGGTGGGCGGGATTTCGTAGACATCTGTATTGAAGAGGTAGTCCTGCAAGCGCATATCTTTAATCAACATATTGGTGTGGAAGCTGTTGATCTTATACACGTTCACATCATAGGCATCGTATTCACGCAAAATTTCCGGGGCGATAAAATCCTGAATGCTGGTCATGGCAATATCGTTAAAGACCTTGCGGCCATTGACATCCCGCGTAAAGCCCCTCACCCGATAATCCATGGTGATAATATCCGAATCAAAGCTACCGATGAGGTAGTCCAGGGTGGATAGCGGGGTGATTTCACCACAAGTGGCCACATCAATGTCCACCCGAAACGTCGCAATGGCGTTTTCCGGATGGTATTCCGGGTAAGTATGTACTGTAACATGACTCTTATCCAGGTGGGCCACCACCGTTTCTCCGTCCAGGTTCGGCACCATCGCTTCTTCAGCAATCATGATGGTCACGCTGGCACCTTGGGGATCATAGTCTTGGCTGCTGACGTTTAAAACATGGGCGCCAATCATATCGGTCACATGCAATAAAATATCCGTCAACCGCTCAGAATTATACTGTTCATCTATATAGGCAACATAGTCGCGTTGTTCCCGCTCCGTGCGGGCATAGCAAACGTCATAAATATTAAAGCTCAGCGACTTCGTTAAATTGTTGAAACCGTACAGCCGCAGTTTGTTGTCCATCTCCCAACCCCTCTCGACAAAGAAAAAGCCCAGTCTGATGCGCGTACATCAACCGGGCACTGACACGAAGATAAGTCCCTGAAACGGCCCTATCTTGATGATTAAAGCTGTTAAAAGTATAGCATTTTAAGAGACCAACGTCAATAAATGCCCTTCATTTTCCAACCTATGGTACAATATTCATAAGCCAACGTCGCCATTTAACCCACCAGTCAGAAAGGATGACCTTTAATGAAAGATTTAAAAGACCTTCAACAACGCACCGAGGCTGCCTACCAGGAATTGATGCGCACCGCACACCGCTTGGAACAAGCCTGCGAAGAACAAGGGACCACCGTTAAAGAAACCACCAAGCATTTGGCCGACCTCTACCGTCAGTGGCAAGCTGAAGAAAAAGGCAAGGCCGAAACACGGTTGGGTACCGTAAAAGCTACTCTTGTCGATAAAGTCGGAGACCTGAAAGAGGCCGTTCAGGACAAGGTTGCTGACGTTAAAGCCAAGGCTGAGGCGGTTAAAGAAGATGCTGAAGAAAAATTGGCCGATGCCAAGGCAACGGCTGAAAGCAAAGCCGAAGACGCCAAAGAGGCCGTTCAGGA